>JAPLSS010000482.1 GCA_026398515.1 Candidatus Sumerlaeota bacterium
CCAGCCGGGCGATCCGGTGGCGCTTTACAATCTCGAGCCGGAGATCTACGCGTTTTACGGCGAGTATCGGCCGGTGAAGATCGAGGGGCGCACGAGCCTGGCGAAGTTCTTCGCCGAGGCCGCCCCTCGTTACGCGCTGATGCGGTCCACGGATTTCGAGAAGACGTTCAAGAAGCAGATCAACGAGCAGCCGTTGTATGCGGTCGCGAAAACCTACCTGTCGGAGCGCCCGGTGGTTTGCGTGACCAACGTCGCGCCAGGCAAGGGCGCCGCGGCGCTGATAGGCGAATGATGGAACCCGCCTACTTCCTCTCGTACACGCTGTTGGCGTTCTGGGCGACGATCGGGATCGTCCTGTGCCTGGTATTCCGCGACCGGCGGCGGCTGAAGAAGCGCGAGGAAGAAACCGAGCAGCAATTGGCGCTGTGGGTGGAGCGCGAACGACGCCAAGGCGTCTCCGCCACCTCTATCGCCGAACGCCTGGACGCGAAACGCGAAGAATTGCGCCGCGGCGTGCGGATAGACTGATGCCAGATTGCCATCAAAGGGAGACTCTGACATGCCCACGCTCACGTTGGAACGCGCGATCCCTTGGGCGCCGCATCCGGCCGCCGCGCCCCGGACGGAACAGCGGGAAGAGGGCGCGTTCGTCGCCGCCGCCAATGGCACGCGCTCGTGCAGCGGCGGATGGCAATTTCATTACTCCGGCACGGAGGGCGGAAGCGCGCTCTTCATCCATGTCGACGTGGAATACGAGGATCTCGATGCGCCGCGCGACGCGCTGGAATGCGCCGCCTTTTGGGGCGATCTAAAGCCCGACATGGCCGGTTGCGACGGCGTGAGGGATTGGGCGTATCTGATTCCCCAGAGAACGGGCGAACGATCCATTCGCTTTTCCGCCCGCGTGGTCGCGCCCGCCGACGCCGGGCGCCTAACCGTGCGGTGCGTGTTCCGCTGGGCGGCGAAAGGGCGTTCCACGTGGAAGGCGCCTGTGATCAAACCCGCGCCGGCGCCGGAAAGCGCGCCGCGCCGCGTGAAGGTTTGCGTCGTCACCGGCCACGCCGAAGCGCGCAGCAAACTCCCCAAGACCATCGCGGGCAATGTCGAGTTTTACAGCCGGCTCTGCGAGCGCGCGCTGGAGACCAGGCCCAATCTGATTCTCCTCCCCGAGATCGCGCTCCAATGGCAGGTCCCCGGCCATGCGTTCGACCGGGCCGTGCCGGCGCCGGGGCCGGAGACCGACGTCTTCGCCCGCATCGCCGCCCGCGGGAAGACGCGCATCGGTCTCGGGTTGCTGGAGCGCGAGGGCGACGCGGTGTTCAACACGCTGGCCCTGATCGGCCCGGATGGGCGGATCGACGGCCGCTACCACAAGGTGCACCTGGCCGTGGGCGGCGAGTCCACGTCGGGCGTTCTGCCGGGCGACGGGTTTCCCGTGTTTTCCACCGAGATCGCCCGCATCGGCTGCAACATCTGCATGGACAGTTCGGCGGCCGAGTCCTCGCGCATAGTTGGGTTGAACGGAGCGGATCTCCTGCTCCTGCCGATCATGGGCGACCACCGAGCCAGCCGCCTGCGGGCCGGAAGCCCCCTGTTCAACGAGTCGCGGTGGCGGGCCATCATGCGGACCCATGCGATGGACAACCAGGTGTGCCTGGCGGCGGCGCGCAACGGCGCCTGGGGCAGCTGCGTGGTCGACCGCATGGGCGAAATCCTCGCGTGGAACGAAGGCGACCGCGACTGGATCGAGGCGACGGTGAATCTCGACGACGGCTATCGAACGTGGAACGGCGGCTGTTTCCGCGAGGTCAACTGGCTGCAGCGCCGCCCGCACGTCTACGGCGCGTTCGTCGATCCGGGGAATTGCGGCGGGCTGTAAAACCAGGCGGAGTGGACGAAGTGGACAGGATGGACTGAGTGGACCGGGTGGACTGAGTGGACAGGATGGACCGAGTGGACCGAGTGGACGGCGGTCGAGACCGTCGGCGCCCACCTCGTCCACGCCGTCCATGATGTCCATGCCGTCCGTCTCGTCCACTTTGTCCATGATGTCCTCCCCGTCCGCCCACCCCTCCACCCTTCTCATCCCCGCAAATCGCCATTTGACGGTCCCTGTTCATCTCCGTAGACTGCGTGTTCATCTGGCCGAATGGGGCGCTTGCCCCGCTGGCGGCGGGTCGTTTCGCCGCCGTAGTTTCGCCGGTCTCGTGTCTCACCAACCGTCTGAAGGCGGCGTTACGAACTTACCTCAAAGGAGCATCCCATGTTTCGCAGCATCACTCCAGGAGCGGTCGGCGTGAAGGGCGCGTTTGACGAGCAGTTGAAGTACGCCAAACTCGGCGGGTTTGAAGGCTTGGACGGCGGCTTGCAGAACTTGCCGCAATTGGCGAAGGAGAAGGGCGGGATCGAGGGCCTGAAGAACGCCTACAAGGCCGCCGGAATCCGGGCCGGCGGGATGGGGCTGCCCCAAGCCTGGCGCTCCGCCGACGAGGCCGAATTCAAGAAACTGCTGGCGGAGTTGCCGGAGATGGCGCGCATCGCCCGCGAGATCGGCGCCTCGGGCAGCATGACCTTCCTCTCGCCAAAATCCGACACCCTGCGGTACCGCGAGAACTTCAAGTGGCACGTGCAGCGGCTGCGGCCGTGCGCCCAGATTCTGCGCAACGAAGGCCTGCGTCTCGGGCTGGAATTCGTCGGGCCGCGGACGAGCCGTCTGCAGGCGAAGTTCGGCTTCCTGCACACGCACGACGGGATCTTCGGGCTGTCGGAGGCCATCGGCACGGGCAACGTGGGGCTGCTGCTCGACTCCTGGCACTGGTACACCATCATGGGCACGCAGGCCGACCTCGACACGCTGACGGCGGAGGACGTGGTGCACGTGCACATCAACGACGCGCCGGCGAACACCTCGGTGGACCAGCAGATGGACCTCGTCCGCGCGTTGCCGGGCGAGACCGGCGTGATCGATCTGAAGATGTTCCTGACGGCCCTGAAGAACATGGGCTACCAGGGCGCGGTGACTCCCGAACCATTC
The DNA here is from genome assembly GCA_026398515.1 of Candidatus Sumerlaeota bacterium. Lineage (GTDB taxonomy): Bacteria > Sumerlaeota > Sumerlaeia > JAPLSS01 > JAPLSS01 > JAPLSS01. Next base: position 3,035 of record JAPLSS010000482.1, read on the forward strand.
AGCGCGAAGCTCAAGACGATGGCCTCCGAGCAGGCGGCGAAAACCGCGGGCGAGGCGCTGATGAAGGTGTGGAAGGACGCAGGTGTTTGAGTGCGGAGTGCGGAGTGCGGAATGTAGAATGCGGAATGCGGAGAAAGACAACGCGAGGAACTCCGCATTCCACACTCGACTTTCCGCATTCCGCATTCGGCAAAGGCGGGACCGTGCGGGGGTTGCGCCGCCACGGCCACAAGCAGACGGGATTGGCGGGGATGCCAGAGTCGGTCCCACCCGGCTCAGGCGCGGACTGAAACACAACTGCTTTCGAGGGCCGCCGCCGCAGAGCCAATCGCGACTGCGATCGGGCTCGGGGCCAACCGCGGCGTTTGCGCGTCGGGTCCTCCTGGGGAAAGGACGCCGACAGCTGCGCCATGCCCACCGTCGGACTTCCGCCGAGAAGTCCGAAACCGTCGGCGCTGGCTCATTGAAGATGCGTCGGCAGACCCTCAAGAGTAGGATCGGATGATTTGGGCTGCAACTTGAGGGAGAATCGCCGCAACGGCGTACAGCGCGGCGCACTCGCGGGATTCTTCGCCGATTTCCTATTCCCGCGAGCCAGCGAATTCCGGCAACGCGCGATTGGAGAAACGGCGTAGGCGCCTGGCTCCTCAATCCGCGAACTTTGATTTCCTGACGTCGAGAACGATGTCCTTGCACCGATCGCGGCGCAACTAATGCAATGCCACCCTCGCGGAATTGCCAATACTTACGGGAGTTTCATGAGATGGCGTTGTTGCATTATTTACGCCGCGATGTACATCTTCAGCCCGCCGCCGGCTCGCGGTCAGACCGCCGGTCTTGCCCCGTCGCCATCGAGGCTGAGCCGAACCTCTCTCCCGTAGCCGCATAGGCCATCGAACCACACCAGCGCGCGGTTCAGCCAGCCCACCCGCGCCCGCACGACCGACCGCGCCGCGCCGTGGATCCATCCCGCCGGTTTGTTGAACGGGCAGCTGCGAATGCAGTTCGAGCAGCAGACGCCGTTGGCCTCGCCCGGAGACTCCGTGGCCTCCAATGGCGTGTTGAGTGTCCCGCAAACAGGCTCTCCTTGTCGACAGCGACCTTCTCGAGCCAGGGCGCATCCGGGAGTTGTCGCCAAGGCGATGGCGCGCCTGGTTGTTTTTGATTGCGCCACGGCGCCGCGCCCCATAAGAATAGAAAAGCTGGATAGTTCCGAGCCCCCGGCAGATCGCTTGAGGACGGAGTCGCCAACGGCGGCGTTCCACCGCCTGCAGGACACTGGCAGCGAAGGATCGCGGGGCTTCCGCACACTCCCCCAACCCCGTATGTGTAAACCGTTTCGGACGCTTTGCGCGGGTTCGTGGCCCATGGCGACGCGCGCCACCGGGGCCGTCGCACGGATTTGGCTGGGCCTTCTCCTATGGAGAAGACACTGCTTCCCCGCCTTTTCCTAGGACACTCTCATGCGTGATCCCTTTCTCCCCGAGTTGACAAAGCACTTCCGCGTGTCCATGCGCGCCGCGTCTCTCAAGGACCGCGAGCGGGTCCGCGGCAAGGCCATGTTGCGGGTCATAGGGCGGACGTTCCGCTACATCTTCGAGTACAAGTGGCGTGTCGTCTTCGACTTGCTGCTGGTTATGGCCGGCGCGCTGCTGGCCCTGCTGCCGCCCATTCTGGTCGGCCAGCTGTTCACCGACAATATCCTCCTGCGGCAGGAGGTCGACTATTCGAAATTCGAGAAACTCTGGCAAGCCAAGGCGATCTATTGGGTCACCAAGCCATGGCACACGTCGGGGCCAGCGGTTCTTCTCATCGCCATGCTGATTTGCTTCCTGTGCGTGCAAGGGTTGCTCGCCATCCGCACGGTTTTCTTCACTTGGTGGGACTGGGGTGTGAAGAACCGCGTCCTGCAGCGCTTGCGCACGACGCTGGTGGGCCGGTTTCTCCGGTTGGGCTTACGCCGCCAGTCCTCGCAGCGCGTCGGCGACATCATCTGGAGAGTGCAGAGCGATGCCGACTGCATCCGCCAGTTCTACTCGCGGATCATCGTCGAGATGTGGAACGCCGTGATCGCGGTGACCATCAATATCTACTCGTTGTTCATGCTGAACCGGGCGGCGGCCACAGTGGCCTTGTGCATCATCCCCCTGGCCATCACGCTGAATCTTCTGTTGGTCTTGCCGGTCCGCTTTGCCGCCCGCCGATCGCGCGAGACCAACAGCGGCCTGATGTCGAAAATCGATGCGACCTTCGGCGCCATCCGCACGGTCATCGCCTTCGGCCGCGAAAGGCGGGAAAGAGCGGAATATCGCGACATGTCATGGGAGACGTTGCGATGGGAGGCGCGCCACGAGGTCTTGCGCGTGGCCCTGGTGCAATCCGTCAACTTCGGACTCCAATTTGGCCATGCCGCGCTGTTCTTCTACGGCGCTTACGCCGTCTGGAAGGACTGGTTGACCGTTGGCCAATGGACCGTCATGTACTCCTGTTACGCGGCCGTTCAGACGCCTGTCCTGACGCTGTCGCAGATCTGGAGTTTTTTGCAGTCGAACCTGGTCGGCCTGGACCGCGTCTACACGGTCCTGGATCAGAAACCGGACATCGAAGACCGCCCGGGGGCCAAGCCGCTGGACAAAGTCCGCGTCGGCCTGGAGTTTCGCAACGTGTCGGTCGAGTACGAGCCGGGGCGTCGCGCGGTGAACAAGGCATCCCTGGAGGCCAAACTCGGCACGGTGACGGCGATCGTCGGCCCCGTCGGCGCGGGGAAGACCACGCTGGTCAGCTGCATTCCCCGCTTCTTTGATCCCTCGGAGGGCGCGGTCCTCATCGACGGCGTGGACGTCCGCGATCTCACCGTGGAATCGCTGCGCAGCCGTGTCGCCGTCGCCCTGCAAGACAATCGACTGTTTTCCGCCAGCATCCTGGAGAACCTTCTCTACGGGATGCACGACGGCGCCGAGGAGTCGGGGCCGCGGCCCGCGCTTGCCCTGAAGGACTCCTTGGAAGTCGCCCCGGGCAGCACGGAAAAAGCCGAGCCCGGGGGACTGCGCCCGGAGGATTTGGATGAGACGCTGCGCGCCAACCTGAAGAAGGCGACACAGGCGGCCGGCCTGGACAAGGTGATTGCCGAAATGCCCCAGAAATACGAAACGCCGGTCTCCGAACACGCTTCGCGTCTGAACTTCGGCGAGAAGCAGCGGATCGGCGTGGCCCGCGCCTTCCTGCGCAACTCGCCGATCCTGGTCCTTGACGAGCCCGCGGCCTCGCTGGACGGCGCGGCGGCGGCCGAACTCCTGCGCAATGTCCGGGAACTCCGCAAAGATCGCGTCGTTTTCATTGTCGCGCGTCGTCTGGCCGCGGCCTCCATAGCCGATCAGATCCTATTCATGGAGGGCGGACAGATCCTCGAAGCCGGGCGCCACGAGGATCTGATGAAGATCGAAAGCGGCTACTACCGCAAGTTCTACGAGGCCCTCTATCAGGCCGGCGCAACCGCCTGAAGGTGGCCCTTTCCCACAACGAGGCGTTCCCATGCCCAATCCTGACATCGTATTCTTCATGGTCGACCAACTGTCGGCGAAATGGCTGGAAGCGGCGGTGGCAGGCGTCTGCCCGGTTCCCAACGTCGAGCGTTTGATGCGCCGCGGCGTCACGTTCCGCAACGCCATCACCAGCAATCCCGTCTGCTGCCCGGCGCGGGCGACGCTGGCCACCGGGCTGACCACGCGCGGCCACGGCGTGCTGGAGAACGGCTACGAACTCGATGGCGCGCTGCCAACCTTCATGCGCGCGCTGCAACAAGGCGGTTGGCGGACGGGCGCGTTCGGCAAGGTCCATTTCCGTCCGCATTTCGCCGGCGTGCACCTCGACTACC
>JAPLSS010000827.1 GCA_026398515.1 Candidatus Sumerlaeota bacterium
GCGGCGCAGGAGCCGGACGGCTATCTCTACACCACGCGCACCGTCGATCCCGCGCACGTTCTCAAGGGCGCCGGCCCGGCTCGATGGTCGAACCTTCGCCAAAGCCACGAACTCTATTGCCCGGGCCACATGTACGAAGCCGCCGTCGCCTACTATCAGGGCGCCGGCAAGCGCTCTCTCCTCGACGTGGCGATGAAGAGCGTCGATTTGATCGACCGCACGTTCGGCCCGGACAAGATGCGCAACGTGCCCGGCCATCAGGAAATCGAACTCGGCCTGGTGAAACTATATCGCGCCACCGGCGACGAGCGCTGCCTGCGCCTGGCGAAATACTTTCTCAACGAACGCGGGCAGGCCGACAGCGGCCGTCAGCTCGGCGGTCCGTACAATCAGGACCACCTGCCCGTGATCGAGCAGGCTGAAGCGGTCGGCCACGCGGTGCGCGCCGGCTACATGTACGCGGGCATGGCCGACGTGGCGGCCCTGACCGGCGACGCGGCGTATGGCAAGGCGATAGATGCCCTGTGGCGGAACGTGGTCGGCAAGAAACTCTATCTGACCGCGGGAGTCGGCGCGCGCCACCAGGGCGAAGCGTTCGGCGAGGCTTACGAACTGCCCAACGCCTCGGCCTACAACGAAACCTGCGCGGCCATCGCGCTCCTGCTGTGGGCGCAGCGCATGTTCCTTCTCCACGGCGACGCGCAATACGTCGACGTGGTGGAACGCGTTCTCTACAATGGCTTCCTTTCCGGCATTTCCCTGAGCGGCGACCGATTCTTCTACCCCAATCCCCTGGCGTCCGACGGGAAAGACCCTTTCAACAAAGGCGCGGCGCAACGGCAGCCGTGGTTCGGCTGCGCCTGCTGCCCGCCGAACGTCGCGCGGGTCATCGCCTCGATGGGGCAATACGTTTACGCCCATCGCGCCGATGCGCTGTATGTGAACCTGTTCATCGCCGGCGACGCGACGGTTAAGATGGATGGAGGATCGCTGCGGATTGCGCAGGAGACGCGCTATCCGTGGGAAGGTAAAATCACAATCCGAATCGAACCTGACTCCCCGCGCGAGTTCACGCTGTCCGTGCGCGTCCCGGGCTGGGCGCGGGGCGAGGTCGTGCCGAGCGATTTGTACCGATTCGTCGATCAAAGCAAGGCGACGCCGACGCTCCAGGTCAACGGTCAGACCGTCGCGTTGGAGATGGACCAAGGCTTCGCTCGCATTCGCCGCACGTGGAAGAAGGGCGACGCGATCGTGCTCAATCTGCCGATGACGCCGCGGCGCGTGGTCACGCATCTCGAGGTCAAGGACGACGCCGGGCGCGTGGCCGTGGAGCGCGGCCCCATCGTCTACTGCGCCGAAGGGGTGGACAACGGCGGGCGGGCGTTGGACCTGGCGCTGTCCGACGGCGCGGCGTTGCGGGCGTCGTTCCACAACGACCTGCTGGGCGGAATCGAGACGATCGAGGCCGAAGCGAACGGCCAATCGCCGCCGGCCATCACGCTTATCCCATACTACGCTTGGGCGCACCGCGAGCCGGGCGAGATGGCGGTGTGGCTCATGCAACAACAATAAGAGGTGAAGCGCGAGATGACTCTTCGGAAGGCGCGGCGTCGTTTTGCCTAATTCACCAGGCGCCAGCGTTTCGTCACGGCGTCTTTAACGCCACAGACGGGAAATGCGTCTTGAATCGCCCCACGTCGGCCGTGGCCAGCGTCCATCCCATGATCTGGGCGTGGGCGCCGATAAAGAAATCCGGCAATGGGATGGCGGGCGCCTCCTTGCCGAATTCCGATTTGCGCCGTGTGCGGTAATTCCGATACGCGCGTGCGCACACCTCCGATGCCGCGGCAGGCACGTCCAGCACGGCAACGCCCCAGGCGCGAATTCGGTCGGCCACCGCCAAGGGTTCCGCATCGCCCATGCACAACTCGGCCACGCTGACTGCATTGACCGCGACCCCCTCGCCGGTGCCGCCTTCCGCGATGGTCTGGCGCGCCCAGCGGCAGTATTCCGACCGCGTGTCCGACGCATAGATCAAAACGTTTGTGTCCAGGAGGATCATGGCTCGCGCGTCAGGGCCTTGAGCGTCTCCCAATCCATTGTCGGCCGAAGCGGATTGGCGGCGATAGCGCGAAGGCATTGCGCTCGGGTCATTCGCGCGGCAGGCGCCGGGCGCTCCAGGCGGACAAGAAGGAACCGACCCTCGCCCTGCCGTTGGACGTCGAACACATCGCCCGGTTTAGCCGCTGGCAATACAACGCGCTTCTTGCTGTCAACAGTCGTTGTCATGGTGGGATCGTCCCACTTTTCGCTCGCGTCGTCAAGCAACGATTCAAGCGCCGGATGCCCCTGATGCGGCATATATCGAGTGTTGTCACTTCACCTCCGCGCTCCAGCCGTTGGGGCGGCGCAGCAGTTTCTTGCCGTCGGAAAAGCCGTCGCCGCGTTTCGCGAGAAGATCGACCATCCGCTTGCGCCACAGCGCCACCCGCTTCGCCCGCTTCGGGTCCTTGGCCAGATTGCGCAGCTCGCGGCGGTCCTTCGACAGATCGAAGAACTCCTCCTCGCCCGTGCAGGGGCGCCAGATGTACTTCTCCTTGCCGTCGGTCAGGTAGTGATGGCCGGAGCGCAGGTCGTCGGCGTTGGGCGCGTGCTCGCCGTGGAAGAACTCGCGCCACGGCTCGCCGCGGACGGCGCGGAAAATGCTGCGGCCCGTCACCCCCTCCGGGCATTCGATCCCGGCGGCTTCGAGAATCGTCGGCATGACGTCCTGCAGGCCGACGACGTGGGGAAACGTTCCCGACGGCAGCCCCATGCCCCTGGGGTATTGCGCCAGGAAGACGATGCGCGCCGAGCCTTCGTAGGGGTGGCGCTTGCGCAGCATGTAATGATCGCCCTGCATGTCGCCGTGGTCCGAGAGGCGAAGGATGAGCGTATTGTCCAACAGGCCCATGTATTGCAGGCGCGTCAGCAGCCGGCCAAACTCGTAGTCGACGTGCGTGCAGGAGCCCATGTAGCCGATGCGCATGCGCCGCTGCTGCTCCGCCGGCAGTTTCCCGTACGACGCCTGGATCGGCATCGCCGGCAGCGGGACGTTGAACCGTTTCGCCCAATCGCCGCGGGGCGGCTCGGGAATCTCGCGGCCGGCGTACATATCCCAATACGGCTGCGGCGGCGTGTAGGGCGAATGCGGCGGATAGTGCGAGCACCAGACGAAGAACGGCCGCGTCGGGTCGCGCCGTTCGATCTGCTCGATCGTCGAGTCGATGGTCCAGGCCACGGCATGCAGCCGCTCGGGCAGGTGCGACGGGCGGGCGATCCACGCGTTGTTGCCGATTCCGTGGCCGTCGAGGAACGCCGACGCGCCGCCTTCGCGCCGCAGCCAGTCGGCGTACTCCCCGCGGTCGGGATCGCGCAAGATGGGCACGGGCAGGACCGTGTGAAAACCATATAGTTTGCGTTGCGGATGCAGATTGCGCCAGCCCATGCAGAAGCAATGGTAGCCGTGGTCGGCGAGGATGTAGGGCAGCGTGTCGCGCGGCTCCAGCCATTCCTTCTCCGTGTAGCCGATGTTGCCCGCGGCGAAGCCCTCCTTGCCGGTGAGGAGGATGCGATGGCCGGCGGTGGTCGAGGGGACTTCGGCGTAGGCGTTGGGGAAATAGGCGCCGCGGCCGACAAGCGAGTCGCTGTGCGGGGTCTCGACGTTCGGGTGTCCGGCGATGCTCAGGTGATCGCCGCGCTGCTGGTCGGTCAAGTAGATCAGGATGTTGGGACGGCTCGGCGACATGAAAGGCTCCTTGCTGGGAATTGGCGGTCCCAGGATAACGAAGCGCGCGGGGAATGCAACGATTGACGCAAGAGGGCGGAGGGCAAAGAGACGAAGTCAGGATAATGGAGTCAGAATAACAACCCTTATTATCATGCCTCCATTATCCTAACTGCGTAGTTTTGTCAATTCGCGCTACACCCGCTCGCCGGGGGCTTCTTCAAGGGCGGCCTCGAAGAACGCGCCGCGGCGGACGCGCACGACCGACCGCGCCGGAGATTTCTCGCGGAAATGCGCGATCTGCCAGGCCAGCGTCTTCTCCGGCTCATAGGCGAGGAGCAGCCGATCGGGCGGGGCCTCCGGCGCCGGCTGATCCGCCGCGCGGGCGCCGCCGGAAGCCGGAGCGCGGAAGGGCGGCGGAGCGGCCAGCGGGTTGAAATCGATCTGGCGCCCGTCCGGGACCGAGGCAATGGGCGGACGGTCGCGGGACGCTTCGTCCGAACGCCGCGTGGCTTCGCCGCCGCTCGTCGAATGGAACGGCGGGCGCTCGCGTTCCTGCGATCCGCGGCCGGATTGGCCTGGTTGATCGTGAGGCGGTGGGGGAGGCGGCGCTTCGAGGCGGCGCTCCGCCGGCGCGTGGGCGAGCGCGGGTCGTCCCGCGTCGTCCGGACTTCCCATCGGCGCCAGAGCGGTGGATCGCAAATCCATGGAGAACGCGCGCGGCGCCTCCCGCGACCCGCTTTCGCCGGTCTGATGAATGGCAATGGCGATCTCCGTCTTTCCCTGCGGTCCCGCCGCCTCGCGCACGGCGACCTCGACGCCCAAGGCCCGCAACTGGCGGAACGCGTCTTCCATGGAAGCCGTCCGAGCCGGATCGGCGTTCAGTAAAACCTGAATAATGAATGCGCCCGCGGGCGTCCGGGAGGCGGACCGCGCGTCTTGCGGGGACGATGGAGCAGGGCGAATGGCCAGCAGAACCTGCGCCAAGACGGCGTTGGCCCGGCCCAGCGCCGCGCGCAACTCCGGGGGTGATGCGGCCGCCGCCGCGGCCTGGAGGGCGATGGCCAACGGCCTGGCCAGTTGCGGGTCGGCGTCCATCAGCGACCGCAGGAACGTTTCCGTGGTCTGCGTCTCCCGCGGCAGCCCCGGGGCGCGCGAGGCCTGGGGCGCGATGGCCGCCATCAACGAACGAATCGCCTCTTCCGCGCCGAGAGGCGCCAGCGCCGCCGGGCGCAAATCGAGCACGGCCGGCGGCCCGGGTTCGTTCGCGCCCAGTGTGATCCGCAAGACGCCCACGCCGGGCCGGCCTTCCGCCGGTTGCGCGTCGACGTGAGCGCCCAGCGACCGCAACTCGGCCACCAAGGTGCGAATGCGTGGCGCGGCGCCGATCGCGGCTTCCAATTCGACTTGAAGCGGAGCGGCAAGCGACAACTCCGACGGCCGCGGCGACAATGCGGAAGCCGGTTCCGCGGCCACCGACTCCGCCAGCCGGTTCAAAAATTCCACTGCCTGCGCCAAACCCAACCGCGGGTCCGTCGGCGCGATCCGCGCGTAGACGGTCAATGCCAGGGCGGCCTGTTGCGCCAGCGCGGGCTGAAGGCGCGCCACGGCGTTCAGCGCGTTGCGAATCAGCGCGGCTTCGGCGGCCGGCTCTCCCCCGTTTTCCGGCGCGCCCGCGGCCAGTTCGCGCACCAGTTCTCCGATCGCCGTCGCCGCCCGACCGACGGCTTCGGCCGTCGGCGGGCTCGAGGAAGAGGATGAGAGCGCAGACGCCGATGCGGTTGGACGCCCCTCTGACGCGATGGCCAGCGCCGCGATGGCGCCTTGGTAGAGCGCGGCCGACAGGCGAACTTCGGGAGCGCTTCCGGCTTCGGCCAGCGCGCGCCCCGCGGCCTGTTCGATCTCGGTAAGAATCAAACGCGCCATCTCCGGCGCCACCGGCGGCGCCGCCTCGGACGTTCGCGGCCCGGCTTGAGCCACGATGTCCTCGATGGCGGCGGCCAGCGCGGGATTCCCACCCGAGGCGCGAAGGGCCGCCGCCACGGCCTGCAACAGATCCACGGAGACCCCGGAGGGCGACGCCGGGGTTTGGGTCGGCGGCGCGGCCGGCATCGACGATGCGGCGGAAGCTGACGCCGCGGGCGCTTGCGGTGTGACAGAGGCTGCGGCCAGCGCGCCCGAAGCAACGGGGCTCGCGCGCAACGACGGGGCCGTTCGCCCGTACGCTCGCTCAATGGCGGCCGCCGTCGAGAGCGTGTTCTGGACTCGATAAGGCTCCGCCGCCGCCCGGCCCGCGGGAGGCTGGGGAAGGGCCGGCGCAGGCGCGGTCCGCTGTGGCGCCGCCAAGCGTTCGACTTCCGCCATGAGAGCCTGCAGGGCATTGGCGCCCACGGCGACCCCCGCGCCGCGGTCCGCGCCTTGGGCCGCCAGCGCTTCGGCCAACGTGGCCAGCGCCGGGGAGCCCCCCGACGCGCGGATGGACTCGGCGATGGATTGCAGAAGATCCGTGGAAACCGTAGCCGTGATCGGGGCCCCCGGGGCGCGCATCGAATCAACGAGAGCTAACCACTCCGGTCGTTGCCGGAGCGCGGTCGCCGAAGCAGCCGTCCCTTCCGACGCCGCCGGCGCAACCGGGGATGGGACAACTTGGGGGCTTTGCGTCGCTGGGGCGGCATCGACGGGCGGCGGCATAGCAGTCGGCGTCGAACTGGGAGCGAGGAGCCGCTGCGCCTCGGCGAGCGC
>JAPLSS010000142.1 GCA_026398515.1 Candidatus Sumerlaeota bacterium
TGGATTCTGCTCTCGTACAACGAGCGGCCGAGCGACGGCGTTCATCCCTTCGCCATCAAGACCTGCGTGAGCCGCGACAACGGCCGCGCGTGGTCGGCGCCGGCGCTGGTTTACGAGGCCGGCACGGACGCGCGAACCGGCTGCTGGGAGCCGGCGGCGATTCAACTGCCTTCGGGGGAAATTCAACTCTTCTTCGCCAACGAATTCCCGTATAAGAAAAGCAACGAACAAGAGATTTCGATGACGCGTTCGTTCGACAATGGCGCGACGTGGAGCGCGCCGATCGCCGTCAGTTTCCGCCCCGGCCATCGCGACGGGATGCCCTCGCCTCTCGCGCTGCGCGACGGGAAGGGCATTGTCGTCGCCATCGAAGACAACGGCCTGGTCCGCGGCCCGTTCAAACCGACGATTGTTTACTCGTCATTGGAGGACAACTGGAACTTGCCGACGGCGGATGGAGATTCGCCGCGGCGTTGGGGCGCGCTCGATCCGCCGCTGCCGCCTGCCTGGCACGCCGCCGCGCCCTGCGTTCGCCAGATGCCTTCGGGCGAAACCGTCCTGTCGTTTCAGATCGACCGCGACGCGAGCGGCGCCAAGCACGAACTCTACATGGCCGTGTGCGTGGGGGATTGCGAAGCGAAGCACTTCGGCGGCATGACGTATCCGTTCCCATTGCCCCCGGAACAAACCGGACGCTGGAACTCGCTGTTCGTGAAAGACGACAAGACCATCACCGCCGTATCGGGAACGCGCATCAACGGCCAAGGCGGCATCTGGGCCATTGACGGTCGCATCGTCCGCGGGTCATAAGTGGCGCAAGCTTTCCAGTGTGTGTAGACGGGCACGGCGGGAGGCGCAAGCGCGCAGGCCGGAAAGCCTGCGCCTCTTCTGGAGATCTCATGCCCATGCCAACATCTTCGTCCGACCGCCCCAACGCGATCCTTTTCTTCACCGACCAGCAGCGCTGGGACACCATGGGCCTGCACGGCAACCCCATGGACCTGACGCCGAACCTGGACCGCATGGCGCAGCGCGGGACCTTCCTGGCCAACGCCTTCACCAACCAGCCGCTGTGCGGCCCGGCGCGGGCGTGCCTGCTGACCGGGCAATACGCCACGGCCGTCGGATGCTGGAAAAACCAAATTGCGTTGCCGCGCGAGGCGCACACTCTGGCGCGTTGTTTCCAGGAGGCGGGATACGAAACCGGCTTCATCGGCAAGTGGCACCTGGCGGGACATTGCGAGAACGAAATTGTCCCGGCGGACCTCCGCGGCGGCTACGACTACTGGCTCGGCGCCAACACCATCGAGTTCACCTCGGAGCTCTACCGGACCCTCGTCTACGACAACGACAATCGCCCGGCGCGTCTGCCCGGCTATCGCGTCGACGCGCTGACCGACGCGGCGATCCGTTTCATCGACGCGCGCCGGGAGCGCCCGTTCCACCTTTTCCTCTCTTTCTCGGCGCCGCATCATCACAACCGCCTCGACGACTATCCGCCGCCCGATGGCTATCGCGAACGCTACACGAGGAACTGCTGGATTCCGCCGGACCTGGCCGCGCTCGGCGGATCGGCGCATCAACACCTGCCCGGCTACTATGGAATGGTCAAGCGGCTGGACGAGGCGTTGGGGCGGCTCCTCGACGCGCTCAAGAGCCTCGACCTGCTGGACAAGACCATCGTCCTGTTCGCCTCGGATCACGGCTGCCATTTCCGGACGCGCAACTCCGAATACAAACGTTCGTGCCACGAGAGTTCGCTGCGCGTTCCGATGGCCGCGCAAGGGCCGGGCTTCCAAGGGGGCGGATGGGTTGCACAACTGGTTAGTTTGGTCGATGTCGCGCCGACGCTGCTCGACGCCGCCGGCCTGCCGATTCCGCCGTCCGCGCAAGGCCGCTCGTTCCTGCCGCTCCTTCGCGGGGAAACGATCGACTGGCCGGAAGAAGTCTTCGCGCAAATCACCGAGTCGCAAACGGGGCGCTGCATCCGCACGCGACGGTGGAAATATGGAATCGACGCGCCGGACGAAGGCCGCCCGCGTCAGGCATCGGCGGCGCGCTACGTGGAGCAGTATTTGTACGATCTGGAATGCGATCCCTACGAGTTGGCCAACCTCGCCGGCCTTTCGTCACACCGCGAAGCGTCCGACATCCTGCGCGACCGGCTGATTCGGCGCATGGTTGAGGCGGGCGAAGAAGCGCCGACCATCGAGCCGGCGCCACCGCGCCCCGCCGGTGGGCAGCGGCGAGTCTATCCCAACGAAGCGCGGCAATAACGGGACAGCGAATTATGGTGTTTCGCGTCGCCCGGAAACGAGGTTCGGAGTGCGACCTTCAGGTCGTACAGGATATTCAAAACCGCTACGACCTGAA
>JAPLSS010000543.1 GCA_026398515.1 Candidatus Sumerlaeota bacterium
GACCCAGTACCTCGGCTTCGCCTACGACGTCTACGGGAGCCAGTTCGTCCAAAGGGGGTGGAACGGAACGATGTGGTTCCCTTTTGGTTGGTGGACGCGCGCCGGGCAGTTGGACGTGGGGCAGACCGGGGCTTATTTCGCCTGGATTTCCAGCCAATGGCCGGACGGGCAATGGGAGCCATGCCTCAACCCCCAGGCCCTGATCGTCTATAGCGGCGCGCCGCATACGCCCACCGGCGCGTGGGCGGAACAAAGCGCCGGCGGGAGTAGCGCTGGCTGTCTAGCCGGTAATGGTAGCGCGGCCTCTACCGGTTGGACAGCCAGCGCTACTTCAGCCGGCGCCACTCGGGTGGACGTTTCAGAGACAAGCGAGACGTGGCGCTTGCATTGGAACCCGGAGATTTACGGCACGTGGCTCGACCAGATCGCCATCTATCAGAACGGCGTCGGCTGGATCGCCCCGCTCGACGGCCCCTCGCACGCCTTCCCGCAGTTCTCTCCCTGGACTTTCCTGGACTACGGCGGCCTGGCCTACGACCTCGCGAAGGGCAACTTCTTCAACGGCTGGGCCGACTTCACCCTTCCCCCCGGCGGCTCGTTCGTCTTCTTCCTCAATTTCAAAGCCTGGGACGCCTCGACCCAAGGCCCGTTCGCCTTCGCTGCGGGGAACTAACCTGAAAACCCCGCCACACTGCGGGAAGAAGTCGTCTTCGGTGGCGTGAGCTGCCAGCCCGCGCATTCTCCTCGTTTGGGGCGCCTTGCGCGGGCTGGCAGTCCACGCCACTGAACCGCCGATGTTCGGAGCAGCCGGCCATGGCTCTCTGAGCCACCCGGCAAGCCCAGAAAATGAGGTTCGGAGTGACGCCTTTAGGCGTTATCCCAAGCGCTTTCGGATTGGCACGCAGAACGCCTAAAGGCGTCACTCCGAACCTCATCTTCGGGAGAGCGGTGGGCCTAACGACGCGGAACATAGACCCAATAGCGATCCATCGTTTCCCCCAGGCAATACTGCTCGCGAATCGTATCGCGGACCGCCTCCGAGCAGAACGGGACCCCCTGCCACGACGGAATGGCGCCCTCAATGGACCATTTCAGGACGATGGCCTGGAACTCTCTCTTCTCGATTTTGTGCCGCAGCTCGTCCCAGCGGAGATCGCCCGCGGCGGCGCGCGCCGAATACATATAGCGATCCAGAACGGTCGGCGGCGACCCCGTCAGCCACCACCCATATCCGTCTTCCAGGAATACCGGGCCGTTCACCCCTTGGAGGAATTCCGCCAACCGCGGGGCCTCGGACGTCCACGACGGAGTGGGGCCGAAGCATCCCCGCACATCGCTCAGCGCTTCCCGGAAGCGCCCGACCCCTACGCCCAAGAGAAGGGCCAGGACCAGCGCCCATCCCCAAACTCGCCTTCCCTCAGGCCGGACCGCGGGGGCCAGATCGCGGATGCCCCTCCCCGCCAGCAGCGCCCCCCAGCACCAGGCCTCCAGGTAGTAGTTCGTGTCGCTTCCGCAGCGCGCCATCAGCAGTTCGGCGGAAAGGAACGCCAGGACAAACGCCCAGCGCGCCGGGCGCGTCTCCTCGCGGCGCCACGGCCTCACGGCGCAAACCGCCAGGCCGCCCGCCAATGGGAGCAGTTCCACGTCGCGAAACACCAGGAGGAACCTCCAGCAGTTCGAGGGGCGCCACGGCGCGCTCAACGCGGCCAGGTTGGTCCACCAGAGTCCGTGCGTGCTCCATATTAGAACGACGCAGCAGGCCGCGCACGCGCCGCCCCACGCCGCCCCGAACCAGGCCGCCTCGCGCCGCCGCCCATCGACGAGCAGCCAAACCGCCAGTACAACGGCGGACAAGACCGCCGTCTGCTTGATCAAGACCGCCAGCGCCAGAAGGCCCGCCGCCGTCAGCGCGCCCGTCGTTCGGCGCCGGCGCAGGGCCGCCGCCCAACCCCACACAGCCAGCGCCGTGGCGGGATAGTCGGGCCGGAACGAAGGCCAGAAGACGAGCATCCGCGCGCTCGACAGGAGCAACAGCGGCGGCAGAAGACGCCACGCGCCGCGCAGCCCGAGCGCCGGCCCCATGCTCCACAGCCAGGCGACAATGGCCACGCCGGCGGCGAACGACACCGCCCGCCCCGCCAGGTAAATCTGCCGGCTTTGCTCCAGCCGTGTTAACTTCAGCCCCGTGGCGCGCGCCCACAGCGCTTCGGGATAGTAGTTCAGCGGCCCATAGGCGACGACGGCGTACGGCCAGCGATAGGGGTCGGCGTACAGCGGCTCGCCCCGCGCCGCCGCCCACGCCCGCTCCACGACGGCGCATTCGGGGTACGTTGTGTCGTCCCGCGCGAAGCAGCGGCGCGCGGTCTGGGCGACGTGGCCCGCGGATTGCAGCGCCAGCGCGGCGACGACCACGCCGGCCGCGGCTTTGAGGGCGGCATCGGCGCGCCGCCGGACGCCTGAGGACAATTGTCCCATGCGCGAGAAGGAACCGAGAGGCGTTCAACCCTCCTCTTGTTTCACGCCCCGGCGCGCCCCTGCAAGAGAAATGAGGCGCGCCTGCGGCCTTTGTGAGTTGCCTCCGGGCCGCTCGCGGGAGGATAATAGGTGGATGGGCCAAGCTTAAAGTCTGGCGCATTGCCGGCGAACGGATGTCGAAATCCGCCTGGGGGCAGGGGAACGTGGCATTTGGAACCATCCACGGCGGCGCATGTCCAAAGGGTATGGAACTTGCGGCGAGTTGATGTCCATCCAGCCGGCACGGTAAAAAACAGACCGCGGCAACCCGGGCCAGGCGCCCGGAAGGAGGATCGAGACCATGAAGGCGCTATGGAGTCGAATCCAGGTGTTGGCGTTCATCTTGGCGCTCGCGGCAGTGTGCGCGCCCTCGTTGAACGCCAAGCAGGAAGAGAAGGTCGGCGAAACCAAAGAGAGCAGCAAAGAGAAGGCGTCCAAGGACGAGAAATCCAAGGAAGGCGCCCAGCGTCCGGAAAGCGAAGAGCGCAACTGGGATCGCGGCGGCGAGCGGGAGTCGCTGGGCGTCGTGCCGCGGGAAATCGTCCCGCGCCCGATCGTGCCGCTTCCGGGCCACTACTTCTCGGTGCGCGTGTATCCCAACCGAAGCTCGTATTACATCGACGACCGGGTGCGCGTTTATTTCACCGCGAGCGACGACGCCTACGTCTACATCTTCAACACGGACGCCGCCGGCGTGACGCGGCAGATTTACCCGAACTACTGGGACCGCGACAACTCCATCCGCGGCGGCCATCTGTATTCGATTCCCGATCCGGACTATGCGCTGGTGGCCACCGGGCCGGCCGGGCCGGAATCGCTGCACATCCAGGCCTATCGGAAGCGCTGGGACGAGCTGCGCCCGTGGGACCGGTTTGAGAAGTCGGACCCGTATCCCAAGCGCGAGATCAGCCCCGAAAGCATGCGCGATCGCATCAAGAGCCAAGCGGAGGAGTCGGACCGCCGGGAGCATGAACACGAGGAGTCGGACCGCCGCGGGCGCTCGCCGGAGAGTTTGCGCATTCAGCCCGTGCCGCCTCCGTATCCCAGCAACTTCGCCGAGGATTGGGCGCGTTTCACCACCATGGCGCGATACACGCACTACCCCGAGCCGCCGGTTCCGCCCTATCATCCGCCGACGCCGCCGTATTATCCGCCGAGGCCGCCGGAGTATCTGCCGACTCCGCCCGTGCCGCCCGCGCATGAGGAGTGGACGGGCATCTTGCGGATCGAGACCAGCCCATCGTCGTGCGATGTGTATCTGAATGGGGTTTACAGCGGCCGCTCGCCGGGGACGTTCGCCGCGCCGGTGGGGACGTGCGAGGTGACGATTTATCATCCGGACTATGGGTCGTACGTCACCAACGTGCGCGTTCGCCCGTACGAGACGGAGACGCTGAACATTCGGATGCAGAGGTGACCTGGGCCGACAAGTTCGGAGTGACGCCTTCAGGCGTTGCCGTTCCGCGGACGATGTCGTTACGGCAACGCCTGAAGGCGCCACTACGAACCTGTGAGAGAGCGCCCGACGGCCGCGCGGAATTCCCGTTCGAATCGCTCGCGGCGAAAACGCAGGGCGTTTTCGCGAAGCGCCGAGACGGCATAGGCGCCGGGCTGAAACGCGCGCAAGGCTTCCGAAAGACACTCGTTGGATTGCTCGCCGAAGAAGGCGCCGGTCGCGCCTTCGGCGACGGTTTCCAGCGCCCCGCCGCCGCGATAGGCCAACACGGGGCGGCCGCACGCCTGCGCCTCCAGCGGCGCCAGGCCGAAGTCTTCTTCGGCCGGGAAGATGAGCGCGCGGCAGCGGCGATACAGGTCGCGCAACCGCTCGTCGCTCACCCAGCCGAGGAACTCGATCGTCGGCCCCGCCAGACTTCGCAGCCGCGCCTCCAGCGGCCCCTTCCCCACGACCTTGAGCGGCAGCCGCAAGTCATTGCACGCGGCGATGGCCAGATCGAGCCGCTTGTAAGGCACGAACGCCGAGACGGCGAGAAAGTAGTCGGCGGGCGCGGCGTCGGCGGGAGTGAAGAAGTCCGTGTCCACCGGCGGGTAGATGACCTCGGCGTCGCGCGAGTAGGCCCGGGCGATTCGATCCGCGACGGTCCTCGAAATCGCCGCAAAGCGCCCCACGCGGTCGCACGCGCGGCGGTCCCAGCGGCGCAACGGCCCCTGGAGCGCCGCCATGGCCGTTCGATTCAGCCAGCCCGAATCGCGGGAGCGGAAATACTGATCGTAGTGCGACCACAGGTAGCGCATGGGGGAGAGGCAATAGCAGAAGTGGCGCGAGGGTGACGAGGCGCGCGCCGCCTTGGCCACGCAATGGCTGACGGAGACGACCAGATCGTATTCGCGCAGATCGAACCGCCCCACCGCCCAGGGGAACAACGGAAGCAGGTTGCGATACCCGCGGCGCGTCCCCGGCAGGCGCTGCAAGGGAGAGACGACGATGCGGCGCCGGCGGATCGTCTCCGAAACCTGGTCCGGCTCGTAGAACAGCGTGAACACATCGGCTTGGGGCCAGAGATCGAGAAGGACTTCCAGGACCTTCTCGCCGCCGCGCATGCCGTTCAGCCAGTCATGAACGAAAGCGACCTTCACGCGCTGCTCCTCGGTGAGTGGCGCAGGCTCTCCAGCCTATGAATGTGGCGTAGGCTTTCCAGCCTGCGCGGCAACACATCACGGATAGCCAGGAGCGCAGGCTCTCCAGCCTACGCCCCTTCCCGCGCCCGCCGGTACGCCGCCACGAGCCGCCGCGCCGCGTCGCGCCAGCGAAATTGGCGCACATGGGCGCGGCCGCGCTCGATCAAATCGCGCCGCAACGCCTCGTCGGTCGCGATCCGAACCATCGCCTCGGCGATCGCGCCAACGTCCATCGGATCGAACCGCAGCGCCGCCT
>JAPLSS010000306.1 GCA_026398515.1 Candidatus Sumerlaeota bacterium
AGTCCCGCCTTTAGGCGGTTCGTTAACGGAATGCGCGATTGCCGACCCCGGCTCGATTCGCAACATTCCGCTAACGAACCGCCTAAAGGCGGGACTCCATACTTCTGATCTCCGCGGCGCCCGCCAAACCATTTGCCGCGGAAATCCGCCCCCGTTCCCTTCAAACTCCGCCCGGCCGTTTCCTTCATCCCCTTCTCGCCCCCTTCCCCGTCTGGCACGAAAGGTGCAGCCAAACCCCTTCGCGCGCGGCCATGCAAAAAGCCCAGGCCGCGGGATTCTGGAAGGTCAAAGGAGAAGCGAATCATGAACACGTTGGTCATCGGCGGCACGGGAACGGTGGGCGGCCACGTGATCAGCGACCTGTTACGGGCCGGATCAAGCGTGCGTTGCCTGACGCGTTCAAAGGACAAACTGAGGAATTTCCCCGTCCGCGTGGATGGGGTGATCGGCGATCTGGAGGACCCCAAGAGCCTGCCCAAGGCGTTCGAAGGCATGGATTCGATGTTTCTGCTCGTCGGTCTGGCGCAAAACGAAACCGAGCTGGGACTTAACGCCGTCAACGCGGCGAAGGACGCGGGCCTGCGGAAGATCGTCTACATGTCGGTCCACATGCCCGAGGGGTGCGAGCGCATCCCCCATTTCCGCAGCAAGATCCCCATTGAAGAGGCGGTCCGGAACTCGGGAATCTCGTACGCCATCCTGCGTCCGAACAACTTTTTCCAGAACGACTACTGGTTCAAGGACTCGATCCTGACGATGGGCGTCTATCCCCAGCCGCTCGGCTCGGTCGGGGTCAGCCGCATCGACGTGCGCGACATCTCCGAAGCGGCGCTGCACGCGTTCCAGAGCGGCGTCTACGACGGCAGGATCTGGACCCTGGTCGGCCCCGACGCGCTGACCGGCGAGGCGGTGGCGAAGCTGTGGGGCCGCTACCTGGGCCGCGAGATCCGCTACGCCGGCGACGATCTGGACGCCTTCGCGGAGCGCGCCAAGACCATGTTGCCGGAGTGGATGGTCCACGACTTCCGCATCATGTACCAGTATTTCCAGGAGGAAGGGCTCAAGGCCACGGACGACGATCTCCTGCAGACCCGCACGATCCTCGGCCGCGAGCCGCGGCGGTTCGAGGCCTTCGTCGAGGAGATTTCCAAGTCCTGGCGCGACCTGCTCAAGGGGAGGTACGCCGAGGCGGTCTGACCCCCATTTTCCGCCAGCGTGGCGTGGACAGTCTTGTCCGCGCAAAGGGCGGGGACCGCCCATCCCGCCCGGACAAGACGGCCCGCGCCACGCCGGCGGCGTCCTCCCGGCTCGATCGCCGCGCAGGACGCGCAATAATAGCGCGTCGCGGCGCCTTTGCGTTCGGGACATTCGTGCGTTTTGCCATAGGCGGGACATGCGCGTTCAACCATTTGCCCGCTTCTCCGTCTATCTTCTCGAGACCCTTCAATAGCAATTCGATCCGCGCTGCAATCCCATGAAGGAGGCCGCGGCGGGCGCATTCGACGCGAATGGCGGATAAAGCGCCGAGCGAGTTTTTTCTGGTTCTCATGTCGATTTTTCTTGACTGTCTCTATGGAAATGCCATAGCCTCTATAAAAATAGAACTCAACTGGGAGCGACTGCCCCATGAAAATCGCGCGCCGGGAATTCGGGAAGAAACTAAGCGGGCTTGGCGTTGCGGCAATGCTTGCAGCCGCCGGCGGCGGCTCGCCGGGAGAAGAGAATGCCATTTCGGAGACGCGACCCGCCGCACGACCCGCCGGCGAACGGCCGAAATTGCGTCGGCTCGGCGGAACGGACCTCATGCTCTCGCCCGTAGGCTTTGGCGCCCAGAGAACCAGGGATGAGGGCCTCATCCGCTACGCCCTTGACCAAGGCATGAACCACATCGAAACGTCGTGGGGGTACGGTTTTGGCCTGCCGGGCAACAGTTGCCAGTGCATCGCCAAGGCCATCGCGGGGAAGCGCGATTCGGTTTGCCTGGCCGTGGCTTTCGAGGCGGGCGCTCCCCCGGAAAGCAAAGCCTGGCTTCCTCATCAGTTCGAGCAGACCCTGCGTGACCTTGGCGCCGACCATATTGACGTTTTCCTCTGGCATCACCCGCAGATTGAGGCCAATGGCCGGAAAATGACCCTGCGCGAGAACCAGGCGGTCGTCGCTTCGGGAGAACGGGTAGACCTGATGCTGAAATGGAAAGCGGAGGGCAAGATCCGGTGGTGCGGCGTCACCATGCACAACGAGCAGGAAGAGTGGCTGAGGTTCGTGGGCGAGTCCGGTCTCTATGACGTCGCCGTAGTCGCCTTCAACTACAAGAGCCCAAAAACAGTCGCCGACGCCATGCAAGAAGCCTCGCGAAAAGGAATTGGCTTAATCGCTATGAAGACCCAAAGCCCCAACTACCTCGATTCGCAAGCGACCATCGGCGACGCGCCGGACCATCGCGAGGCCCTGAACTGGGTCCTTTCCAAGGACTACGTTACGGCGGCCATACCCGGCATGACCACACGTGATCAAGTCGATCTGAATCGGGGAGTAATGAGCGCGCTTGAGGCCCCGCAAAGCCGAGCTTTTGCGTCCAGCGGGCCGACCCGCTGACGCCTGACGATACGCGATCCAAAAGAGAGGATGCCATGCCCCGACGACCCAAACCCCGCCCCCAAGGCCTCGAGGAGCTCACCCCCCTGGAGACCGAGATCATGCAGGTGGTCTGGGACTGCGGCGACGCCACCGCCGCCGAGATCGCCCAGACCCTTAGGAAGACGCCTCCCCTGGCCGACACCACCATCTACACCGTCCTGGCGAGGCTGCGCAAGAAGGGCTACATCGCGCCCATCCCGACCATCGAGCGCTCGCTGCGATTCGCCCCCGTCATCCCGCGCGAACAGGTCGGCGGCCGGTCGCTCCGCGGCCTGCTGCAAGACTTCTTTGGCAACTCGCCGCGCCGGCTTCTGGCGCACTTGCTCCAAGCGGGCGAGGTCGACGAAAAGGAACTCGCGGAAATCCGCAAATTGCTAAAGAAAACCGGCCCCAAGGAGGGCTAAACCGATGAACGCAACCGCTCTTCTGCACCCGTCGTTAGCGGCCCTCGCCGCCCATCCCGTCTTGCCGCGCTTGGGATTCGTCAGCGTCGAGCTGGCGTTCCTCGCCTGCGCCGTCGCCCTGGCCATCCGGGTTTTCCGCATTCGTTCGGCGCGGCTGCGGGCGCTGCTGTGGCTGCTGGTGCTGGCCAAGCCGATCCTCGGGCTGGCGCTGGGCGCTCCGGCGCCGCTCATTCAATTCGAACGCCCGAAGCCCGCGCCAGCGGCGTCCGGCGCGCAAGCCCCCGTTCTCGATCCGAATTCGCCCAAGGCGCGCCAGCTCGAACTGGACCGAGCGATGCGCGCCGCCGCCGAAGCGCAAGAAGGGTTCTACGATCCAAAAGCCGTCCGCCCCGCCGGCGCCGCCGCCCCCTCCAATCCGTCCACTCTGTCCACTTCGTCCATGCGTCAGTGGCTCCTCTCTCCCGCCGGCGCCCTGGAGAGTTCGTGGCTCGCGGGCATGTGCGCCTTGGCCGGCTTGACGTTGGTCGATCTCATGCGCCTGCGCCGTCTGCGCCGCTCCGCGTCGGAGCCTGCGCCGCGCCTGCGCGCCCAATACGCCTCGCTGGCCGCGGCGATGGGGATCAAGCGCCCGCCGCGCTTCCTCGTTTCCGCCGCGCTCGATTCGCCGGCGCTGTCCGGCATCCTGCGCCCCGTCGTTCTCATGCCGCACTGGCTGGCCGAGGAAAGCGACCCCGACCGCCTGCGCTGGCTCCTGCGCCACGAGCTGACCCACTGGAAGCTGCGCGACCCGCTTGGGCTGGCCATCCGCCGCGCCGCCGAAGCCCTGTTCTTCTTCCATCCCGCCGTCTGGTGGGCGGGACGGCGCTGGGAAGAGGCGATGGAGCTGGCGTGCGACCGCGCGCTTCTGGTCGCCGACTCCGACCCGCGCCAATACGCGGAACAGCTCTACCGGGTCCTGGAACGGCAACAGCGGCAGCGCCGCTTGCCGCTGACCGGCGGCCTGTTCGCCACCCGCACCCAGATCGGCCGGCGCATTGAGGCGTTGCTGGCCAATCCCCTGAGCACGCCGGCGCGCCTGGGCGTCCTATCCGCGATCGGCCTGGCGTTCGCCGCCGCCATCGCCCTGCCGATCGGCCTGGGCTTCACCCAAAGCCCCGCGCCCGAAAGCCCCGCCGCCCCGGCGGCCGCTCCTCTTCCGGCTATCCTCGGCGCTGTGCCATTGACCCCGGACAATTCGCTGGGCCTGTCCGACGAAATGCGCGAGAAGCTCAAACAAACCGGCGACGCTTTCGCCCAAGTCGTCGTCGCCATCGGCGCCTATTGGCTTGCCAACGATCGCAACCCCGCCACGCCGGAGGACCTGATCGCGCCCGTCAAGTACCTGGACGCCATCCCCCAGGACCCCTTCGGCGCCGGCCCGATTCGCATCGCGTTCGACTCGCCCGAGCCGAAGAAGACGACCATCGCCAGCGTCGGGCCAGATGGGCAGTGGGACGAAGGGCTGAAGATGGACCTGAACTCGTGGAGGGGCGACTTGTGCGTCACCCTCGATCCGCTTACCGGCGTCTGGCAATACGATGTCCCGCAACGGCTGCCCCCGTATCTCTCTCCCGGCCAGGCAACCCGCGACGAACCCCACGCGATCCTCTACGGGCCGGAAGACAGACTGCCGGAGGACATGATCGCGGGCCGCACTTCATATACACGCAGCAGCTTGCGCAGCCTGCACACCGCCATGGAAGCCTATCGCGTGGACTACAACGACTACCCGAGTCGGATGGCGACTCTGACTACGCCGATCGCATACCTCACCTCCTTCGCCCCGGACCCGTTCGCTCTCCCCTCGCCGGCGGCGCCGCTCGCGCCGGGCGCCGATCCCGATCCATGGCGCCTGAAGATGCGATACGCCCCGGACTATTCGAACCTGATGATCTATGGCGTCGGCCCCGACCGCGCCGACGAAGGCGGCATGGCCGACTACGACCCGACCAACGGAACCATCAGCGGCGGGGACATTGTCCGCCGCATTGAACTGACCGATTTCCTCTCTGTGCAGGACAAGGACCTTCAGCGGAAGATCGACCAGCAGACCGCGGAGTTGCACACTGTCGCCACCGCGCTCGAAACGTGGTGGCAACAACACCAAGCCCTTCCCCAGAACCTTGCCGAGATTGTCGGGCTGGAAACGGGCCTCATGGAAGTCCCCGCGGATCTCTTTGGGACCGAGGGCCGGCCCGTCTCGTATGCCCTGGGCCAGGACGGCGCGACGATCTATAGCTGGGGCCCCGACGGCAAGGACGACGGCGGCCAGCCGGTTCATGGCCGCTACGCCGCCGGCCAAATCCCCCCGGGCGACATCGCCGTGCCCGTCAGCCAGCAAAAACTCCAGGAGTTGACCCAGGGCAAGCAGGAGAGCGTCAAGTCGATGCTCAAGGCCCTGCTGGATCTCACGGCCAGGGACGGACGCGACAATGCCCTGATCCACTATGTTGAAGCCAGCGTCGTGGCGCCCGACTTCGTGAATTTCAGTGCGAACAGAGACCTGATCACGGAGACCCTCCGCCAAGGCTGGTCGGAGAAATCCGCCACGCTCCTGCCCATCGCCGCCGCCTGGCAGCCCGCGTTCCAGAAAATCCGCGACGGCGCCGCGGTCGGCTACGCCCGGGGCATCGGCTGGAGTCAAGGCCCCGCCACGCCCGTGCCCAACTTTCTGGCCGCGCAGACCGCCGCCAAGATGCTGTGCTTCGAAGGCCGCTATTTGGAAAGCCAGGGCAAGCCGGCCGAGGCGCTGAACAACTGCCTGACGGCCCTGACCATGGGCCGCGATTACGGTTCGCCGGACAACACCCTGATCAGCGGTCTGATCTCGGTCGCCGTGGAATCCATCGCCGTGCAGCAGGTCCGCCGCCTCGTCGCCGGCGGCCAATTGGATCGGGCGGGCCTCCAGGTCGCTCTGGATCAACTGGCGATCGTGGCCAGGACGCAGCCTTCGATCCTGGACGCGGTCAACGGCGAGAAATCCTGCGTGCAGTGGGCGATCGACAATTTCCGCAAGGGGCCGGCTCAAGCCATGGCCGCGTTCGGCACGAACATGGATAACACGGAGGAGAAGAAGGAAATCGAACAAGCGGCCGCCAACGTGGATCGCCTCGATGCGGATCACAAGAAGATGTATCAGGCAGCCACCGACTATCTGGCCAAGCCGTACTGGGAGCGGGATGAAGCAGCGTATGTCCAGCAGCTAAAGGCGATCCTGGACCCGAGTCCGGTCAAGAAGATGCTCAACCTCCCGAACTATCAGGAAGCCGACACGCGCTATCGCGTCGCGCAATCAAAAATCGACGAAGCGCTCCTGGCCGCGGCGCTGGAGCTGTTCAAACTCGACAACGGGCAATATCCCGACTCGCTTCAGGGCCTCATGCCGAAGTACATAAAGGACCCGCTCGTCGATCCGTTCTGCGGACAGCCGTATCGCTACATCCTCTCGCGCGACGCCCAGGGCCGCCCATCGTCCTATACTCTCTATAGCCTCGGCCCCGACAGCGCGGACAACCAGAACCAGGTCCTCTACGACCCGACCAACGGCACGACCAGCGCGGGGGATTTGTAGGACAACTATCTCCACGAAGGACACGAAGCAACACGAAGAACCCCAAAGAGCGTTTCTTCTTCGTGTCCTTCGTGGTGAGATCCGCTCTTCCGCTCAACCGGTCAATCGAAGCATCGCCGCCCCTTCTTTCACGCTCTCCGCTTTCACGATGACTGTCGCCTGCCCCGCTTCCCCCGTCGATTGCGCCGCAAACCGCGCGATGCCGCCTCACGCCAGTAACCTCGCCGGCCCGGCCAGCTTCGCCGCGCCGCTGACCGTAATCTCAATCTCGCGGTCGGCGCGATAGCAGCGGTTCCCCTCGGCGTCGACGATGGTGGCGGTGATGAACGAGACATCCCGGCCGTCGGCGTGGATCTCGTCGGGTTCGGGTTTCAACACCACCTCAGCCGGCGCCCCGGAAGTCCGCCGCCGGTCGGTTGCCTCGACTCTGCTCGGCACAGGTGCCTCGACTTCGCTCGGCACAGGCGCCTCGCCGCCGCCTTGCTTCTTCCTCCCTCTCGCCACCACTCTCAATTCGCCCGGTTGGTATTCCACCTCCCATTCGATCGGTGGATGCGGCAGCAGCTTCCATTTCTCCCGCCTCGGCTTCTTTTTCCCCAGCGATTTCCCGTTGAGGAACAACCCGGCGCTCTTGCCGTTCGTGAACACCACCACCCGCCGCGTCTTCCCCTCCTCGCCCGGCCAGTCCCAGTGCGTCAGGATGTGCGCCATCGGCTCCTCGGTCCACTGGCTGCGGTAGAAGTGGTAGACCTCGTAGGGC
>JAPLSS010000941.1 GCA_026398515.1 Candidatus Sumerlaeota bacterium
TATCGCGCCGACCTGGGGCCGAAGAACGTCATCTGCGGCGCTGCCCGCATGATCGTCTGGAAGGCCGACTGGGATAAGTACGACCCGAAGGTCGACGAGCGGTTGAGGCGATACGGGTACGAAGGGTATGGTTACGGCGAGAATCCCACGACGCAGCCGCAAAGCCCGGCGGGTCCAGGCCAATGACAGGAAACGCGGACCGCCGCGCCTCGGGGGGCCAAACTGGACAGGCCTCCCGCGCCTTCCGGCCCAAGGAAGAGCTCTCCCCCGGGGTTCTTGGCGTCTTTGCGCCGCCGCCGCGGGTCGCGGCGTTGACCAGCCAACACGGAAAATCCCAAGCGGCGCTCGACTTTTTCCTTGCAATGCGCGGGAGGCGCCGATAATAGGGGCCATCGTGCTGGCCCGCGCCGGTGGCGGGCTGAATCGTGGGCGGCTGGTTCTTACCTTTGCTTTCGCCAACGCGCTCCATCGACGGTTGGCGAATGACGTGTATCATGCTCCGCCGTCGTCGCCTTGGAGAAGGTTGTTCTCCGGTTTCGGCGCGCCAGGCGCCGATGAGAAGACACGCAAGACGTTCGCGGCGAAACGCGGGCTCGTTTCGAGCCGCGCCCCTTTCAGAAGGAGGATGGAATGGATCGCGCAGAAGTGCTGGAGACCTTCAAGGATATCATCGTCGAGCAGCTGAGCGTCAACCGCGACGACATCAAGGAAGAGTCGAAGTTTGTCGATGATTTCGGCGCCGACTCGCTGGATCTGGTCGAGATCATCATGGCCATCGAAGAGAACTTCGAGTTGGAGATCCCCGATCAGGAAGCCGAGAAGATCGCCACCGTCGCCGACGCTGTCGACTACATCTTGAACAAGAAGGCGGCGGCCTGAGCGGGTCTTCCTTGGGGCCGCCGGTTCGTAGCGCGACCTTTAGGTCGAAGAGGGCCAGGGGGTCGACGAGTCCTCGAGGCCCTCTACGACCTAAAGGTCGCACTACAAACCGGCGGCCTTCCCCACCGTTCAAGGGTTGGTGTATTTATGAGCGCAAACAACTCGCGCCGCCGTGTGGCAATTACCGGAATGGGCGCCGTCACGCCGTTGGGCGTCGGCGTGGAGGCGTATTGGCAGGGCCTCGTCGAGGGACGCACCAACGTCGTGCGGATGGATCCGTACTTCGATACCTCGGACCTTCCGTGCCAGATCGCGGCGTATTGCAGCGCCTACAATGCCGACGACCACTTCGACAAGAAGGACCAGAAACGCAACGCCCGCTTCGCCCAGTTCGCCGTGGTGGCCGCGCGCGAGGCGGTGAAGAACGCGGGGCTGGATCTGGCGCGGGAAGATCCGTGGCGCGTCGGCGCGCTGCTGGGCTGCGGCATCGGCGGCATGGATTTCATCGAAGAGCAAGTCTCGGTCTTGATCCACAAGGGCGCCCGGCGCGTGAGCCCTCTGCTGATTCCCAAGATCATCGCCAACATGGCCTCCGGCGCGGTGGCCATCGATCTGGGCATCAAGGGGTTGAACGCCTCCATCGCGTCGGCGTGCGCGTCGGCGGCCCACGCCTTGGGCGAATCGGTGCGCGTCATCCAGAGCGGCGACGCCGACGTGATGATTTCCGGCGGGTCCGAGGCGGCGCTGTGCCGCATTGCGCTGGCCGGCTTCGGCAACATGAACGCCGTCACCTCGCGCAACGACGATCCGCTGCACGCCAGCCGCCCGTTCGACGCCCAGCGCGACGGCTTTGTCATGGGCGAAGGCGCGGGGGTCCTGATTTTGGAAGCCTTTGAGCGCGCGAAGGGGCGCGGGGCGACGATCCTGGCCGAACTGGCCGGCTACGGCGCCACCGACGACGCGTTCCACATCACCGCGCCGGACAGCGACGGGGCCGGCGGGGCCAAGGCCATGGCCCTGGCGCTCGAGGACGCGGGGCTGAGCCCCGAAGACATCCAATACGTCAACGCCCACGGCACCTCCACTCCGATCAACGACCGCACCGAGACGCTGGCCATCAAGGCCGTCTTCGGCGAGCACGCGCGGCGCCTGGCGATCAGCTCCAACAAATCGATGATCGGCCACCTGCTGGGGGCGGCGGCGGCGGTCGAAGCCATCGCCACGATCCTGACGATCCGCGAAGGCGTCATTCCGCCGACCATCAATTACGAATACCCCGACCCGGACTGCGACCTCGATTACGTGCCGAACGTCGCGCGCCGCTCCCGCGTCGACGCGGCCATCAGCAACTCGCTGGGGTTCGGCGGCCACAACGGCATGTTGCTGTTCCGCAAGGCCGAGTAGGCCCGCCCTGCCCAACCCCGGCAGGGGTTGAATGTGAATAGCCGTGGGCGCCAGCCCACGGAAGGGCGATGGAGAGAAACCGACCCTGAAGGGGTCGCACAGTGGCACGCGGCGCGCTGTTCGACCCCTCCAGGGTCGGAATCCTCCCGGCCGCGTTTCCGTGGGTTGACGCCCACGGCTATTCATGTGGTTCCCCTTCGGGGAACGTCGCCGACTGGTTGCCTCATTTCGTCGTCCCACGGGCGGTTCAATCACCTTGGCCAGAGACCCCCAGGGCAAGCGGGAAGGGAAAAGCGGCGGACTCCTTCGCCGCGCCGTGCGCGCGTTGAGCGGCTTCATGGGGCGCCAGCGCGCCGACGCCGAAGCCTTGGCTGTCGCCTCGTGGCCCGAAATCAGCCGCGAGCGCCGGCGCGAGTTGACGCGGTTCCTCGCCTCGTGCGGCGTGCGGGCGCGCCGGATCGCCCTGTTCGACCAGGCGCTGACGCATTCCTCGTACGCGTTCGAGCACGGCCTGCCGGGCGACAACGAGCGCCTGGAGTTCCTCGGCGATTCGCTGATCAGCTTCTTCGTGGCCTTCTGGCTGTTTGAGGCCAGGCCGCATTCGCAGGAAGGCGTGTTGTCGAAACAGCGGGCCACGCTGGTCAGCCGCGCCTTGCTCGGACGCCGCGCGCGCGATATGGGCTTGGGTCCGCC
Source organism: Candidatus Sumerlaeota bacterium (assembly GCA_026398515.1). GTDB lineage: Bacteria > Sumerlaeota > Sumerlaeia > JAPLSS01 > JAPLSS01 > JAPLSS01. Next base: position 2,977 of record JAPLSS010000941.1, read on the forward strand.
GTTGCGTGTGGGGCGCGGCGATGCGCGGTCCGCCATCAATCAGCGCCCCACCCTGCTGGGGTCGGCGCTGGAGGCGCTTGTCGGGGCCGTCTTCATCGAGCTGGGGCTGGAGGCGGCGCGCGACTTCGTCCTGCGCGAGATCGCCGTGCCGCTGCAAGCCGACATCGAGAAGGTGGATTACCAGGATCACAAGTCGCTCCTCCAGGAACTGGTGCAGAAGCGCCTGCACCGGACCCCGGAATACGAGACCATTTCCGAGTTCGGCCCCGAGCACGAGAAGCGGTTTATCATTCGTGTGTTGATCAACGGTCGGGAGTACGGCCTGGGCGAAGGCCAGCGCAAAAAAGACGCCGCCAACCAGGCCGCGCGCAAGGCGTATGAGAGACTGGTGAAGGAAGAGAAGGAAACGAAGGGGAAATAAACAAGTCAGAATAATGGAGTCAGGATCATAAAGACAAAGCGGTGTCTTTATGATCCTGACTGCATTATTCTGACCTTTGTGGCGCACGATTCATGCGCTGCTTGCCTGGGAGTCCTGCCATGCCCATCGCCTTCTTCGACGAATACCTCGCCGCCCTCAAGGCCGATATCGACCTCCTCGACCGCCGCGTCCTGCAACAGGCGCTCGATCTGATGTTCAAGGTCTACCAGGCCGGCGGACAGATCTTCTTCTTCGGCAACGGCGGCAGCGCCTCGACCGCCACGCACGCCGCCGCCGATTTCGCCAAGTGGACGATCACCGAAGGCAAGCCGCGCGTGCGCGCCCTGTCGCTGTCGGCGAACATGGCGGCGGTGACCGCGTTCGGCAATGACGTCAGCTACGACGCGATTTTTGTCGAGCAGCTGAAGAACCTCTTGCGCCCCGGCGACCTGGCCGTCGGCATCAGCGCCTCGGGCAACTCGCCCAACGTCCTCGAAGCCATTCGCTATGCCCGCGACCACGGCGGCCGGACGATGGGCTGGATCGGATTCGGAGGCGGGAAACTGGCGGGCATGGTCGACGTGGCCATCGGGCTGGACGACCGCTCCTACGGCCGCGCCGAAGACGTCCACATGATCCTGGATCACGTGCTGGTCGAGGCGTTGCGGCAGAGGATTGCGGAGAGCTGAGAACGAAGGACCTTAAGGACCACAGGGACCTAAAGGACACAAGGAAGAGACCGACTGCTCTTCCTTCTGGCGTCCTTGAGGTCCCTGTGGTCCTTGGTTGTCAGCCCTTTCTCTCCGCCGGCTCCGGCAGCACATGGCTGTTCAGGATGTGCTGAAAGTAGGCGTGGAAGCGCTCGCAGCCGGGGCGGCGGTCGACGTACCCCGTCATGTCGCCCGGATTCCCCGTCTCGAACAGACGCACGATCTGCGGCTGCGCGTCGTGCGTCTTCAGGAACTCCACGACGGCGCGATGCAGGCGTTCCACTTCGCCCGGATGCTGCGCGGCGACGTTGCGCGTTTGCCCCGGGTCGTTCTGCACGTCGTACAGAACGCGCTTCGACGGATCAACCGTGTCATTCAACTGCCAGCGCGCATCGCGGGCGATGACCGGCGGAAACGGCCGAAGCGCCGATAGCAGCCCGCCGAAGGTGAGGGCCACGTCGCGCCCGCTCGTCCATGAGCCGCCGCGCAGAAGCGACAGGTACGACCGTCCCTGCATGAACGGCGGGACCGGCAGCCCCGCCAGTTCCAGCAGCGTCGGCGCGAGATCCGCCGGCTGAACCAGGTCCGTGAAATGCTTGCCCGCCGAATCGCGGTCGGGGGTGCGGATCATCATCACCGTGCGCGCCACCTCGTTGAACTCGGCGGTCTTGGTGAGGATCTTGTTGTGCTCGTTCAAGTACGTGCCGTGGTCCGAGACCCACACCATGCACGTATTATCCGCGAGACGCAAATCTTCCAACGTCTGCAGGAGCCGCCCGACCTGTCGGTCCACGAGGGTGACCATCGCCGAGTAGCGCGCCTTAATGTTGCGGATCTCGGCCTCGGTCAGCTTGCTCGGATCGGGGATGTGGCTGACGAACCGGTCGCCCGTGTAGCCGGGGTCGTAGAGGTCTTCGTATTTCCTCGGCGGCAGGTTCGGCTCGTGGGGATCGAAGCCGTCGATCCACAGGAAGAACTTCCCGTGTTTCGTGTTGCGCTCCAGCCAGTTGATCGCCGCCTGGAACGTCTGGCAGCCGGTCCAATCTTCCTCGACGTGGCGCTCGCGGGCGTTGCGCACGAACTGGCAGAAGCTCTTGTTGATCGTGTGCGCCTGCACCTTCGAGGCGTCCTGGAACGGCAGTTCGACGGGGTCGGAGTCCATGCCGTAGCGGTCGACTTCGTTGCCGCGGAAGAACTGCCAGGCGTGAAACGGCCAGTCGAAGGCGTGCCCGCCGTTGACCAGGTGCGGCGTGTCGCACATCAACTGGGTGACCCAGCCGGCCTCGCGCAGGATCTCTACCACCGTGATGTCGCTGAACGACAACGGCAGCCAGGGGTGAAACGGCTCGCCGAAGCGCCCGGTGAAGAGGTCGGTGCGGTTGGGGATGGTCGGAAAGCTGCCGACCCACGAGTTGTCGAAGACGGCGGCGGTCCTGGCGAATTCGGCGCTCGCGGGAGTCTGGCAATGCGTGCTGCCGTAGGCGGCCAAATGGTCGGGCCGCAGGGTGTCGCTCATGATGACGATGAAGTTCATAGATCTCGCCTTTCCAGGGATTGATCTAAAATGGTCCGCCGCCGAACAGGTCCGGCGTGCCGGGAGACTCAGAGTTCGCTTTGGGAGCGCGCTTGAAAGTTAGATTGGTCGGCGGGTGTTCGATGCCCATGCCTTCCATCAACTCCGCCACCGTGCGCAATTGGAGGCGCGGGTAGGCGCGGTTCCAGCCGGGCGAATCATAGAACCCGGCGGCGGCGGCCCCGGATCGCATCGGTTGTGTCGGCTCGTGCATGGAGATCAGCACGCCGATGGCCGCGCCTTCGCGCTCGACCACGCCGCGCAGGTCCCGCACGTGCGCCACGGTGGCGTGGCCGGACTTCACCGACAAGACGACCGATTTGGTCTTGCCGCCCGCTTCGTCGTGAAAGTAGATGCGGCCATCGATGCCCTTGTCCGCGCCTTTGCGCTTTTCCACCGGACGCGCTCCGATCAGCCCCAGCGCCCACCACTGGAATTGGTGCGGATCGGAGGCGGCCAACGCCTCGGCGTCGGGCACGGACACCGGCTCGCCAACTACGTGGTATCTCGCTTCGTCGCCAAACGCGTCTTTCATGCGGCTCTTGATCAGCGTGATGGCCAGGTTGGTGATGTCGATCCCGATCCAGCGGCGGTTGAGGCGCTGGGCGACGGCCACCGCCGTCCCGCATCCGCAGAACGGATCGAGCACCAGGTCGCCCTCGTTGCTGCTCGCGCGGATGATGCGTTCCAGGAGGGCTTCGGGTTTTTGCGTGGGGTAGCCGAGCGACTCCTTGCCGGATGCTTGAGGGATGTCATTCCAGTCGTTTGTGATTGTCCGGCCCTTGGATTCCTCCAGGTAGAGCTTGTACTGCGGCACGGCCCCGGGCTTCAGCTGGACGATCGAGCCGTCTTCGTACGCCTTCTGCATGCGCTCCCTTGTCCAGCGCCAGACGCGCGACACGCCCAGGAACTCATAGGTCAGATTGGGTCTGTCGTCGTTCGGGTTGAGAAGAGGCAGCAATCGGTAACGTCTGCCTTGATCATCCACGTGTTTGTATGCCTTTTCCACGTAGGCCGGGTCATGAGCGCCAAAGATTCCGTTGAAGGTGCAATCCCTGGACTTGGAGTACCGCAGGATCACATCCCGGCAGTTGGCGAAATTGATCTTGCCCAAACTCTTTGGATTCGACCGTCTCCATGAAATCTCATTTCTGTAGTTCTCCACGCCGAACACGCCGTCGAGCAGAATCTTCAAATAGTGGCTGGCGGTAGGATCGCAGTGCAGATAGAGAGAGCTCGTCTCTTTCATCACGCGCCGCAACTCCAGAACGCGCGGCGCCATCATGGCCATGTAGGCCATCATATCGTTTTCGCCGAGGATCTTGCGAAAGGCCTGCATCGTCTCGGAGACGCGCCCGCCGGCTTCCACGACTTCATAATAGGCGGCTGCGGCGGCCTGGTCCCAGCGCCAGGTGTCCTCGAACGCCTTGATCTGCGACGCGGCGCGCGAACCGTTCTGCTCGGCAAACAGGACGTTGTAGCTCTGGTTGCTGTTGAACGGCGGGTCGAGATAGACCAAGTCCACCGATTCGTCGGCGACGTGGCGGCGCAGCACATCCAGATTGTCGCCATAGTACAGGCTGTTTTCGGATTCGCGGTCTGTCATGAGGGATCGAGTCCGGCGCGGGGTAGCGCGCTCGCGGCGTCGCCCAGCCACGCTTTTACATACCGCCAACGAGGCGGGTGAAGCAAGGATAGACAGCCCCTGCCGGGGGCCTGTCCGGAAGCTGGCTTCGCCGCGACGAGTCGGAAGCAATTCCCCAGCGCGCGGGCCGGCAGCCCACGCCACAAACAAAGCCAGCCTCGGACGGAGTTCCCGAGCGACGTCGAGGGGCAAGGCTGGCCTACCTGCCGATCCGAATCATCGCTTTGAGAATCCCGTCGCGGTAGTCGCACATCATTTCGAACGCTTCGCCCAAACCCTCAAGAGGAAACGTGTGGGTGATCGTGCGGTCGACATCGAACGCGCCAACTTCGAGAAGGCGAATGGCGCGCTCCAACGTGCGGCGCGAGCGGCGGATGGAGTAGACGGTCAGGCCGCGGCGCCGGGCGATGGAGCCGGAATAGACGGTCTGCGCCTCCTCGCAAATGCCGCACAGGTAGACCTTGCCGGCGTGGGCGGTGGCGGCCACGGCCAAGCCCGGGCCTTCGAGGACATTGGTGGCTTCGAACGCGAGAGCGACGCCGCGGCCGTGGGTGATGTCCATGATCTCAGCTGTCGGATCGCCTTCCGCGGCGTTGACCACGTGCGTGGCGCCGGCGGCCTTGGCCATCTCCAGGCGATACGGGAGGCGGTCGACGGCGATCAGCGGGGCCAGTTCGTGCTTGCGCGCCGCTTCGAGGATCATCTGGCCGATCATTCCGACGCCGAAGACCGCCGCGGAACGCCCCAGGCCCGGTTTGGCCAGGTCCATCACGTGCACCGCGATGGCCAGCGGCTCCAGCGCCGCGATTTGATCGTGGGTGAGATGGTCGGGGACCGGCTCGCACAGCCGCCCCGGCCAGGCCAGCCGCTCGCGATAGGCGCCCTGCGTGGGCGGCAGGCCGCAGAAGAGGATGTCCGGGCAGCAATTCTGGTTTCCGCTGAGGCACACCTCGCACGCCATGCAAGGGATCGCCGGCTCGACGGCCACCTTCTTCCCCACGAGATGCTCGTATTCCCTGGAGCCGGCCGCTTCGACCACGCCGCCGAATTCGTGCCCAAGGATGTGCGGCTCCGTGACGGCCACGTCGCCGATGCGGCCATCCCGATAGAGGTGCACGTCCGACCCGCACACCCCGCATGATCCGACGCGGACCAATACTTCGCCGGCTTTCGGACGAGGCGTTTCGACTTCGCGAACGACGATTCGGCGGGGCGCTTCCAGAAACGCGGCGCGCATGGCAAGTTCCTTTGGTTGAGTTGCTGGACATAGTGTCGGATGGCGGTCGTCATGTCAGCTGAAAGTTCGCGGCATGTTTCTCACGCGGAGGCGCAGAGACGCGGAGAACAACGCGTTCTTCTCCGCGCCTTTGCGCCTCTGCGCGAGACGAGTAGCGCCGCGAAAAACGTGGCGGCGCGGCGAAAAGGCGTATATCTCTGCGGTCGTTGAAAGGAAGCCTGCGTTGAACGGCCTGACCCTCGGCATCGAAACCTCCTGCGACGAGACGGCCTGCGCGGTAGTCACGCGCGAGAGCGAAGCGCTGTCGAACGCCATCGCCTCGCAGGTCGAGTTGCACGCGTCGTATGGCGGAGTCGTGCCGGAGCTCGCCTCGCGCGCGCACTTGGCCAACATGATTCCGATCTACGAGGCCGCTCTGCGCGACGCCGGCGTCGCGATCGGCGACATCTCCGCCATCGCCGTCACGCGCGGGCCGGGCTTGGTCGGCTCGCTGCTGGTCGGCCTGGAAACCGCCAAATCGCTCGGCTATGTCCACCATCTTCCCGTCCGCGGAATCCATCACGTCGCCGCGCACGTCTACTCTCCCTTCGTTCATGGGCGCGCCGCGGGCGGCGAGGGTTTCCTGCCCGCGGGGTTCGATTTCCCTTATCTCGCGTTGGCGGTTTCCGGCGGCCACACCAGTTTGATCGTCGCCGAAGCTCCGGACCGCCTGCGCACCATCGGCCGCACGGTCGACGACGCCGCCGGCGAAGCCTACGACAAGGTCGCGCGCCTCCTCGGCCTGGGCTATCCCGGCGGCCCTCTGATCGACCGCCTGGCCGCAGAGGGCGATTCGACGCGCTATGCCTTTACCCGCGCGCGCCTCAAGACGGGCGGATTCAATTTCTCGTTCTCCGGCCTGAAGACCGCCATCGCCCGCCTGGTCGAACGCGAAGGCTCCATCGTCTTCGCGCCCGAGCGCCCGGAACGCGCGGATCTCGCCGCTTCATTCCAGGCCGCGGTGATCGATTCGCTCCTCACGAATTGCGAGCGCGCCCTGGAATCCACCGGCTTTTCGCGCCTGGCGGTCGTCGGCGGCGTGGCGTGCAATCGCGGCCTGCGTTGCGCCGCCGCCGAACGCCTGCGCGGCGTCTCGCTGGTCTTCCCGCCGCCGCTTCTCTGCACCGACAACGCGGCGATGGTCGCCGCCCTCGGCGCGGCCCTCGGAGAGCGCGCCGGGCGTGTGGAACTCTCCACGAATGTTGACACCAATCTTTCGCTGGAACAGGGAACCGAATCCGGCGCGATGCAGCGGGCCTGACCACGGACCCGTGGGACTGGAGCCAAGCTCTCCATGCGACTGAAGTCCCAACCCAAGAGATCGTCTTCCTTCGCCGAACGCGCGCGGCCGCTGTTTCGCCCCGCGGCGGTCTGGGCCGCCTCCGTGATCGTCCTCGGCGCCACCCAGTGGGACGCCTTGCGCGTTCTTTTTCTCCCTCCCAACCGGCAGCGCACGATCATGATAGAAGATTTCAACGGAAGCGGCCCGCCGCCGCAAACCGCGGAGTTCAGCTGCCAGGGGCCGTGGACGCTGGCGAACGGCGCGCTGTCGCTGGGGCCGGGCGGGCAGGGCACGGCCGTGTGGACGCTGAGCAAACGCGCCGACGAGACGGTCCTGGCGCGCTTGCGCGCCCCCGCGCCGCCGGGGCTGCGATTCCTGGCGGCCGGCGTGGCCGGACAAAAGCAGACGCTCCTCGCCCGCGATCGGGCCATCGACGGGTCGCAATGGTTCGACTTGGGGCCGCTTGTCGCCGGCGCGGATCGCGTTCAGATTGTGGTTCAGGCCACGCAGGAGGGGACCGACGCGGCGCCGGCGCCCGTCATCGACCGCCTGGAAATCCAGCGCTCGATTCTCTCCACCAGCATGCTGACGGGCGTGGAAGGACCGATGGCGGGACACCGGACGGCGCCTGTGGCCTTGGGCGCTGGCGTCGCTGCTGCTTCTGCTGGTCCACATGCGATGGACCTACGTCGCCTCGGTCGCCAATCAACTGGATCTAGCCCCGGACGCCCAGGCGTTCCTCGGCATTCTCGCCGAGGCGCGCCACCCCTTCGACATGGAGTTTCGCGAGCCGCTGTTCTTGTGGTTGATCTGGCTGGCGCGGAAGGCCCTGAGCCCCACCAATCTCGCGATCCAGTTCCTCAACAGCCTCATCGGCGCGGGGGCGCTGGCCCTGGCCTGGATCGTGGGGCGGCGCTTGGGCTCGGCGGCCTGCGGCGTGGCCGGCATGGCGGCCCTGGGGATGAGCCGGGAACTCTGGTATCACGGCGCCCGCGGCCTGCGCCCCGACGTTTACATCGCCGGCCTGCTGCTCTTGGTTCTCACTCTCTGGGTCGAGCCGGGCAGGAGTTCCTGGCGCCGCGCCGCAGCCGCCGGCGCCGTGGCCGGCGCCCTGGCTCTGATTCAGATCATGTCGCTGCCCGTTTCCGCCGCGATGCTCCTCTGGTTCGGATGGAGGAGGCGCTGGAATTGGACCCGCCTGGCGGCCGCAGGCGCGCTGGCCCTTGCCCTGGCGTCTCCGTACTTCTGGCACATCCGTCGGTTGAAGGGCGATTTTTTTTACGAATCGCGGCGGGTGGCCACGTACTACCGCGACCTGGAACTAGGCGACGCCGCGCAACAGCGGCAAAGCGCTTCGAATCGTCTCGATGGCCAGTCCGTGTCCCTCGGGCAATACATCTTCGGATATCATTCGCTGGGCGAAGTGGCGCGCCGCACCGCCCGCGGCCTGT
>JAPLSS010000245.1 GCA_026398515.1 Candidatus Sumerlaeota bacterium
GCGGAAGGCGATTCGCACACGCTCGAGGCGTTTCTTCGCGCCCTGCGCGACGAGAAGCCGCCGGCCGCGTCCATCGAATCCGTCGAGACCTCCGAGATTCCCCCGCTCGGCGAGCGCGACTTCGTCATTCTCGAAAGCGAACACGCCGGCGCCGTCTCGGCCCTCGTGCCGCCCGACCTGGCCACCTGCGCCGATTGCCTGCGCGAACTGTTCGATCCCGCCGACCGCCGCCATCTCTATCCGTTCATCAACTGCACGAATTGCGGCCCGCGTTACTCGATTCTCCGCGCCCTTCCCTACGACCGCCCGAATACGACCATGGCCGCCTTCGCGATGTGCGATCGGTGCCGCGCCGAATACGAAGACCCGCTCGACCGCCGCTTCCACGCGCAGCCGAACGCCTGCCCCGTCTGCGGCCCGCGGTTAGAGTTGTGGGATGAATCCGGCCATCGCATTGCCAGCGAACAGGAAGCCCTGCTCCGCGCGGCCGAAGAAATTCGCCGGGGCCGCATCGTCGCGCTTAAGGGGGTGGGCGGGTTTCAACTACTGGCCGACGCGCGCAACGACGAGGCCGTGCGCCGCCTCCGCGCGCGCAAACGCCGCGAGGAAAAACCGTTCGCCCTGATGGCGCCGTCGATGAAATGGATTGAAGAAACGTGCGCGACCGGCGAGGCCGAACGCGCTCTTCTCCTTTCGCCCCAGGCGCCGATTACGCTTCTGCGCCGACGTAGCGCCGAGGAAAGCGCGTTTTCCGGGCCCGCGCTCTCTCCGTCCGTCGCGCCCGGCAATCCCAACCTCGGCGTCATGCTTCCGTATTCCCCTTTGCACCACGTTCTGATGCGCGAACTCGGCTTCCCCATCGTCGCCACCAGCGGCAATCTGTCCGAAGAGCCGATTTGCATCGACGAGCGCGAAGCCGTCGAACGCCTCGGCGGCATCGCCGACGCCTACCTCGTCCACAACCGTCCCATCGAACGCCCGATGGACGATTCAGTCGTTCGCGTTGTCTTCGGCGAAGAGCAAGCCTTTCGCCGGGCGCGCGGCTACGCCCCGTTCCCCGTGACGCTGCCCCGGCCTATCGCGCCGATGATCGCCGTCGGCGGCCACTTGAAGAACACGGTGGCCCTCTCCGTCGAAAACCGCATTCTCCTGAGCCAGCACGTCGGCGATCTGGAAACCAAACTCGCGCACGACGCGTTCCTCCGGGCGCTTGACGATTTGACCCGGCTCTACGACGCCGAGCCGTCGCGGGCGGTGTGCGACCTGCATCCCGACTATCTCTCCACGCGCCACGCCGAGCGGATGGGCCTGCCGGTCGCTCGCGTGCAGCACCATGTGGCCCACGTGATGGCTTGCATGGCTGAGCATCGTCTGGAGCCGCCGCTCCTCGGCGTCGCCTGGGACGGCATCGGCTATGGCGAGGATGGAACGGCTTGGGGCGGCGAGTTCTTCCGCGTGACGGACGAAGGCTGCCGCCGGGCGGCGCATCTGCGCGCGTTCCGCCTGCCTGGAGGCGAAGCCGCGGTGCGCGAGCCGCGCCGCTGCGCTCTAGGCGCGCTCTACGAGGTGTTCGGCGAACGGGCCTTCGAATATGCCGACCTGCCGACGCTGCAAGCCTTCTCCGCCGCCGAACGGGCCGCGTTGCGGCAAATGCTGGCGCGCGGCCTCAACTCTCCGTTCACGTCCAGCGCGGGCCGCTTGTTCGACGCCGTGTCTTCGCTTCTCGGGCTTTGCCAGAAGTCGAGTTTCGAAGGACAGGCCGCCATGCGCCTGGAATTCGCCATCGAAGAGGGCGTTGATGGCGAATACCCGTTCGCCTTTCTCGAGAATGAGTGTAGGGAGTCCCGCCTTCAGGCGGAATCGATGGGGGCCGGCATTGGCTCGACTCGCGACATTCCGCCTAAAGGTGGGACTCCCTACAAAGTTCGTAGTGCGACCTTTAGGTCGTATGAAACGCCTGAGGAACCGTACGACCTGAAGGTCGCACTACGAACTCAAGGCGACGCCGAGCCCTGGCGGATCGACTGGGCGGAAATGATCGAAGGCGTTCTAGCCGACCTTCGCCGCGGCGAACCGGTTGGGCGAATCGCCGCTCGCTTTCACAACACGCTTGCGATAATAATTGTCGAGATCGCGCGCCAAATGGGAGAAAGGCGCGTGGCGCTGACGGGCGGCTGTTTTCAGAATCGGCGCTTGCTTGAGTCCACGGTTCAAAGCTTGCGCGCCGAAGGCTTCCAAGTGTTTTGGCCCCAGCGCCTGCCCTGCAACGACGGGGGAATCGCCGCGGGGCAGATTTGGGCCGCGGCGCGAAGAGCCCCGGAATCGGACTTATTGGCCATATAGGTCCTATGGGTCGTTGAGGTCTTTTACATCTGTTCAGGAAACCCATCTCCCCATGTGCCTCGCCACTCCCGGCCAAATCCTCAGCATCCACGGCGACGACCTGCTGGAACGCACGGCGCGCGTCAGTTTCGGCGGCGCGGTGCGCGAAGTCAGCCTGGCCTGCCTGCCCGAAGCCCAAGTCGGCGATTACATTCTGGCGCACGTCGGCTTCGCGCTGAGCGTCGTGGACGAAGCCGAAGCCCGGCAGGTGTTCGAATACCTGAAGGCCATGGGCGCCGGCTGACCGGGACACGGAGACACGGAGACGCGGAGACGCGGAGATAAAACGGACGAACACGACCGTTGATGTCAGTCAGGACCATTTGCCAATCGTCCTGACATCAATGGTCGTGTAAACCGGTCGCGCCGCTCTCCGTGTCTCCGTGTTTCCGTGTCTCGAAGGTCTCGGCTTCCCCCTTCGAGAATACCATTGCAGCCGCCGCCGTCGGATCGTTACTATGAATAAACGCCGCGGGTGAGATGAGCGCCTCCGCGGCCTGGGCGGTTGGAAGGTTTTGAGAGGCGGCGAAGCGCCCTTCGCGACGTGTTCGCCTCGGAAACGAGAACGTTCCATGGAGTTCAACGCGGCCTTCGATCACTTCTTCTCCTCGCCGCGCCCGATGTTTTCCCTGTCGTCCGGGGTGTGGAGTCCGCCGGCCGACGTCTTCGAGACCGACGAGGAGCTGGTGGTCAAGCTGGAGGTCGGCGGCATGCGTTCCTCCGACTTCGACATCACCATCCGCAACAACCTGCTCGTCGTGCGCGGCTGTCGGATGGATTGCCATCAGGCCTGTCAGGTTCATCTCCACAACGTTGAAGTGCGCTATGGCCGGTTCGAGCGGGCGTTCGAGATGGTCGGACCGGTCGATGCCGAGGCCATCCGCGCCGACTACGAACAAGGGTTTCTGATCGTCCATGTCCCGAAACGTATAGCCCCGCCGAAGAGCATCAGCATCGCCGTCGAGACGGATTGACCCATTCCCCCGCGCCGCCAACGCCAAGGATTGACCCCCCATGAGCGACACCCCATCGGAGGTCGAAGAAGTCGCCGAGATGCTTCAGCACGGATCGGCCGAAATCCCCGCCGAGCTGCCGATCCTGCCGATGGAGAACTTCGTCCTCTTCCCCTTCATGATCGCCCCCGTGCTGGTCAATGAAGAAGCCGCCCGCCAGTTGGTCGACGACGTGGTCAAAGGCTCCCGCATGTTCGGAGCCTTTGCCCGGATTCCCGAAGGGCAGCGCCCGGACAAGGGCGGCGACGGCTCGGAACGGCCCAAGTCCGACTTCGAGGAGATCCCCGAGATCGGAACGGCGGCGACCATTCTGAAGATGTTGCGGATCCCCGACGGGTCGATCCGCCTGTTGGTCCACGGCGTCAGCCGCGTGCGCATCGTCGAACGCCTCGGCGAGAAGCCGTACATGAAGGCCCGCGTGCTGGTCTTTCCCGAGGAGTCGCCTCACGACCCCGAAACGCTCGCCATGGTCAAGAACGCCCAGGCGATGCTCCAGGAGGTCGTGCGCCTGTCGTCGCTGCCCGAGGACCTGGCGGTGGCGGCCAACAATCTCCAGGCGGCCGGCAAACTGGCCGACATGATCGGCTCGAACTTGTCGCTGCAGGTCGGCGAGCAGCAGCAGATCCTCGAAACGGTCGACGTCCGCGAGCGCCTGAAGAAGATCCTCGAAATCCTGAACCGCGAGCGGCAGGTGCTCGAGATCGGCTCGAAGATCCAAAGCGAAGTCAAAACCAAAATGGACAAGAGCCAGCGCGAATACGTGCTGCGCGAACAGATGAAGGCGATCCGGCACGAGTTGGGCGAAGACGAGGAGGTCAATCCCGACATCGCCCGCTTGCGCGAGTCCATCGCCAAGGCCGACCTGCCCCCCCACGCGCGCGAGGCCGCCGAGAAGGAACTCGCGCGCCTGGAGATGATGCCGCCCAGCGCCGCCGAATACCCCGTGGCGCGCAACTACCTCGACTGGATCCTGGTTCTGCCGTGGACGAAGCAGACGCGCGACAAGATCGACATCGCCCGCGCCGAACGCATCCTCGACGAAGACCATTACGACCTGGTTAAGATCAAGGAGCGCATCCTCGAGTACCTCGCCGTCATCCGCCTGCGCAAAAGCCTCAAGGGGCCGATCCTGTGTTTCGTCGGCCCGCCGGGCGTGGGCAAGACCTCGCTGGGCAAGTCGATCGCCCGCGCCCTGGGCCGCAAGTTCTTCCGCATGAGCCTGGGCGGCATGCGCGACGAGGCGGAAATCCGCGGCCACCGGCGCACGTACATCGGGGCCATGCCGGGGCGCATCATCGCCGGGCTGAAGACCTGCGGCTCGTGCAACCCAGTGGTCATGCTGGACGAAGTCGACAAGTTGGGCATGGATTTCCGCGGCGATCCGGCCTCGGCCCTGCTCGAGGTGCTCGATCCCGAGCAGAACAACTCGTTCGTCGACCATTACCTCGATCTGCCGTTCGACCTCTCCAAGGTCATGTTCATCACTACGGCCAACGTGCTCGACACCGTCCCGCCTCCCCTCCTCGACCGCATGGAGGTGCTGCAACTGGCCGGCTACACGTTCAAGGAGAAGCTCGAGATCGCCAAGCGCTACCTCATCCCACGCTCTTACGAGAACACCGGCGTCAGCGAGAAGCACGTGATCTTCGAAGACTCGGCGATCGACCGCGTCATCGAGGAATACACGCGCGAAGCGGGGCTGCGCAACCTCGAGCGCGAGATCGGCTCGGTGTGCCGCAAAGTGGCGCGCAAGGTGGCGAGCGGGGGGGCGCGCAAGGCGACCGGCGGCGATGGCCGCGGCAACGCCATCCTGATCACCCGCGACAACGTGCCGGGGTATCTCGGCCCGCCGCGCTATTTCTCGGAGATGGCCGAGCGCACGGCCTATCCCGGCGTGGCGATCGGGTTGGCCTGGACGCCCGTCGGCGGCGAGATTCTGTTCATCGAAGCCTCGGCGGCCGAAGGCGAAGGCAATCTGACGCTGACCGGCCAGCTCGGCGACGTGATGCGCGAGTCGGCGCAGGCCGCCCACAGCTACCTGCACGCCAACGCGGCGCGGTTCGGCATCGCGTCGGAGCGATTCACCAAAAGCGACATCCACGTGCACATCCCCGCCGGCGCGATCAAGAAGGACGGCCCCTCGGCCGGCGTGGCGCTGTGCTGCGCGCTGGCCTCGCTCTTGACCGACCGTATCGCGCGCGAGAAGGTGGCGATGACCGGCGAGCTGACGCTCAAGGGCCACGTCCTGCCGGTCGGCGGCATCAAGGAAAAGATCTTGGCCGCCCACCGCGCCGGCATCCGCGAGATCTACATGCCCAAGCGCAACGAGAAGGATTTGGAGGAAATCCCCGCCGAAGTGCGCGAGGCGATCGTATTCCGCTTCATCGATCGGGTCGACGAAGCCATTGAAAGCGCGTTGGGGAAGAAGGAAGGCGCGTAGCGCCGGCTTTCCGGCTGGCTCATTAACAGGGGAATTCGGCTAATCCTGGCCGGAAGCGCAGGATCGTGAGAATATACCTCGACAACTGCTGCATTCAACGTCCGCTCGACAGCAAGGACCATTTGCGCGTCTTGCTCGAAGCGGACGCGGTGCTTGGTTTGATTGATCTATCTCGAACCCCGGAATTCGAACTGGTCGCCTCCGACATCCTGCGATTCAAAATCAGAAACGGCCAAAATGCCGTACGGAGAGAGTATGCAGCCGATGTTCTTCTGGCGGCGGAGTTCGACGTTCACATCACGGACGCCATCCGCCAACGCGCCCATGATCTGGAACGGTTTGGGATTGCGCCTGTTGACGCCCTTCATATCGCCTCCGCGGAAGCCGCTGAGGCCGACTGCTTTTGCACGTGCGACGATGACGTCTTGGAGAAGGTCGGATCGCCGGCTGTTTTCAAAGTGAGAATCGTTTCACCACTTGATTTAATCCTGGAGATTGAGCGATGAACATAAAGACGAGACCCCTATCTGAAGTGGTGGGCGAGGCCGTTCGTGTTCTCGTGGCCGAAATCGGACCAACGGACACGGCCCGGGTCATCAACTATTTTTCGGTCGGCTATGGCAATTACACCGAAGAGCGAAAACAGGCTCTTCGCGGGTACTCAATAGACGACATTGTGCGTGAAATCAAAGAGCACGAGAATCAAGAGCAACGCCCAACAAAGTCATAAGTTCTGAAGGTGGCACCGCGACCGCGTGACTAGCATCCTATGCTGTATCGTTCTTCCATTGAAGTTTCCCGCCTGACCCGCCGCCAGGCGCTAAGGCGCCTGGCCGCCGCCGCCGCGGCCGCGCCGTGGGCCGCCCGCCCCGCCCTGGGCCAAGCCAGCGCCCCGGCCTCCGCGTCCGCCGAGCGTCCGAACCTCCTGCTGATCTGCGTCGACACGTTGCGCGCGAGCCATCTCGGGCGCTTCGGCTACCCGCGGGGCGTCTCGCCCAACCTGGACGCGTTGGCCGCGAACGGAATGCTGTTCCGCCGCGCCTACAGCACCTCGTCGTGGACCTGCCCCGCGCACGCCTCGGTCTTCACCGGCGTGTATTCGCCCGCCCACGGCGTGGACAACCCCGATTGCGCCCTGCCGCCGGCCATGCCCACCGTCGCGCAACTGCTCCAAGGCGCGGGCTATGCGACCCAGGCCATCGTCTCCGGCCCCATGGTTTCGCGCAAACAGGGCTTCGATCGGGGCTTCGACGATTTCGACGACCGCACGTACGTGGCCGCCGCCCAGGTGAGCGGCGTGCAGGACCCCAAACTGGTCGAAGAAATTCTGCTCTACCGCACGAAGTCGGCCGACCTCATCCGCCAGAACGCCGAACGGTGGCTGTTCGATGCGCCGCGGCCGCAGCCGTGGTTTCTGTTCGTCCATTTCTGGGACGCGCACGCGGACTACAAGCCGCCGGCCCCGTACGACAACCTCGATCCCAGCTACAGCGGCCCCATCGACGGCGTGATCAAATCCGATTACGTCAACGCCGACATGCCACAGACCGATCTCCATCACTTCATGTCGCTGTACGATGGCGAGATCGCGTGGACCGATTCGCAACTCGGTTTGTTTCTCAAGACGCTGGTGGACCGCGGCGTGACGCGCAACACGTGCGTGATTCTCTTCTCCGACCACGGCGAGGAATTCTTCGACCACGGCGACAAGGGCCACGCCCACAACCTGTTCGAGCCGCTGATCCACGTCCCGATCATGGCCTACTGGCCCGGGCGCCTCGCCGCCGGCGCCGAGGCGCTGACGCCGGTGTCGCTCCTCGATCTGGCGCCGACGCTCCTCGACCTGGCCGGCGCGCCGACGCCGGAATGGATGCAGGGCCGCAGCCTCAAGCCGCTTCTGTTCGGCGAGGCGCCCGCGCTTCCTCAGGTCCCGCTCTTCGGCGCGCTCTTCTTCCGCCAGCGCTCACAGCTGTGTATCTTGGATTATCCGTTGAAGCTGATCAACGACACGGCCGCGCGCACGTTCGAGGTCTACAACGTGGCCGACGACCCGGCGGAGACGACGGACCTGTATCCCGCGACCCACCAGTTGGCCGACAGCCTCTTCCCGCGCCTGCAAGCCTGGTGGGACGAGTCCAGCGCCATCCACGCGCGGTTTGCGTAGAGGCAACCGGCAGAGCCGCGGGCCAAAGCAACAGCCGGAAGCCAATGGCCAATAGCCGATGGAACAACGAAAGCGGCGGTTGGCGCAAATGAGCAAGCCAATGCGCGAAGCATTGGAAATCGTCCTGCCCTCAATCGTCCTGTCTCCGATTGGTTGGTGATCTCTCGTCGTCATGTCGTTCAATCGGCAATCGACAATCGGCAATCCCGTGTTGGCTATTGGCGATTGGCGATTGGCGATTCCTCAACTTTCCCTTCCCTTTTCCCCTTCGCGCCGATACATCATTCGCCCATGGCCGCGGAAGAATCGACAACGTCCTCGTCGCCCCCGCCCTTGCTGCGCATGGAAGGCGTCTCCAAGCGCTTCGGCCCCACCGTGGCGCTGGACCACGTCGCCTTCGAGGTCCGGCGCGGCGAGGTCCACGCCCTGATCGGCGAAAACGGCGCCGGCAAGAGCACGCTGATGAAGATCCTCTGCGGTGAACTGCGCGCGGATTCCGGCGCCATGTTCCTCGAGGGCCGGCCGTTTCGCCCGACGGGGCCGCTCGACGCGCGCCGCGCCGGACTGAGCATCGTTCACCAGGAGCTGAGCCTCGCGCCCCACCTCAGCGTGCTGAAAAACATCGTGCTCGGCCTGGAAGACACGCGCGCGGGCTTCCTTCATCGTTCGACCAACCGCGCGCGGGCCCGCGCGGCGCTAGCGCGCCTCGATCACGGCGGCCTCCCGCTCGACTCGCTTGTCGGCGGCCTGAGCGTCGGCCTGCGGCAGGTGGTCGAGATCGCCCGCGCCCTCGTGTTCGAATCGCGCGTTCTGGTGCTCGACGAGCCGACCAGTTCGCTCAGCCAGGGCGACGCCGAGCGGCTGTTTGACGTCGTGCGCCGTTTGAGCGCGCAGGGCGTCGGAATCGTGTACATCAGCCATTTCCTCGAAGAAGTGCGCCAGGTCGCCTCGCGCTTCACCGTCCTGCGCGACGGACGCTCGGTCGGCGGCGGCGCGGTCGGCGACACGGCGGAGATGATTCACCTGATGGTTGGGCGCTCCATCGAGGATTTCTTCCCGCGCGTGGACAAGGAGATCGGCGCCGTGGCGATGACCGTTTCCGCGCTGGCGGGCCCGGAGAAGCCCATCGAGGCCAGTTTCCCGATCCGCCGCGGCGAAATCCTCGGCATCGCGGGCCTGGTCGGCGCGGGCCGCACCGAGTCGCTGCGCGCGATCTTCGGCCTGGACCGCGCCGCCAGTGGAACAATCGCGATCGCCGCGGTCCGAGGCGGCCAGCCGTTCGCCGCCTCGTCGGCGCGCCCGGATCGCAGCCGCCGGCGCGGGTTGGCGATGCTGAGCGAGGACCGCAAGGGCGAGGGGCTGGCGGTGGCGATGTCGGTCGCCGACAACATGACGCTCTCGGCGCCGGAGCGGGTCTCGCGATTCGGGTTTCTGCGGCTGGGCGAGCGGTCGCGGCGCGTGCGCGAAATCGCCGGAGGGCTTCACATTCGCAGCGCCACGCCGGGGCTGCCGGTCCAAAACCTGTCCGGCGGCAACCAGCAGAAGGTGGCCCTGTCGCGCCTCCTGTTCCAGGACGCCGACATTCTGCTGCTCGACGAGCCGACGCGCGGGATCGACATTCAGAGCAAGACCGAGATTTACCTGGAGATCGGCCGCCTGGCTCAACAGGGCAAGGCCATCGTGATGGTCAGCTCGTATCTGCCGGAGTTGTTCGGCATCTGCGACACGCTGGCGGTGATGCATCGCGGCCGCCTGAGCCGCCCGCGCCCGCTCGGCGAATGGACGGCGGAATCGGTCATGCGCTACGCGACGGAAGGAAGCGGGGAGTAGAAAGACGAATGTCGAATCCGTGAATGCCCCGTAGGGAGTCCCGCCTTTAGGCGGAAAGGCCCTTTGGGTGTCTCGTTCCGCTTCGATACATTCCGCCTAAAGGCGGGACTCCATACGCAGATGAATCATTTCGCGAGGGACAATGCCGCCCATGACTGATCTCCACGAGTTCCCCGTCCCCCGGGCCCGCCCGCTGAAGCGCCTGCTGGATCTCTTCGGCCCGCTGTTGGCGCTGATTGCGATTTACTGTTTGTTCGGCTTCGCGGTGGAAGGCGGAACGTTCTGGAGCGCGCGCACGGTGCGCAACATCTCGACGCAAACCGTCGTCGTCGCGCTGTCGGCGATGGGGATGACGCTGATCATGATCAGCGGGGGGATCGACCTGAGCGTCGGGTCCATCATCGCGCTGGCCTGCGTCGTCGTGGCGTACCTGGTCAACCAAGGCAAGGCGCCGGTCTGGGCCGCCGCCGCCGCGGGCATCGGCGTGGGCGGGTTGTGCGGCTTGGCCAACGGCGCGATGGTCGCCACGTTGCGCATCGTGCCGTTCATCGTCACCCTCGGCACGTTGGGCATCTATCGCGGGCTGGCGCTGATGGTGGCCAAGGAGCAGACGATCAACACGCCGGCCACCTGGCTGAACACGCTCATGTATCGCGCCCCCCATCCGGCGTGGCTGATCCTCAGCCCCGGCGTCTGGCTCGCCATCGCGCTGGCGCTCGCAATGCTCGCCGTTTTGCGGTTGACGGTCTTCGGCGTGCACGTGTTCGCCGTCGGCTCGTCGGAGGAGACGGCGCGGCTGTGCGGCTTGCGCGTCGGGCGGATCAAGATCCTGGTCTACACCCTCGGCGGCCTGCTGGCCGGCCTGTCGGGCCTGATGCAGTATTCCTACCTGAGCGTCGGCGATCCGACGACGGCGCAGGGCTATGAGTTGGACGTGATCGCCGCGGTGGTCATCGGCGGCGGGTCGCTGAGCGGCGGCGTCGGCAGCATCGCCGGCACGATCATCGGGGCGCTGATCATGACCACGTTGCGCAACGGCGGCACGATGATGGGCTGGCCGAACTACCTGCAGATGATCATCGTCGGCGCCATCATCATCGTTGCCGTCACCCTCGATCGCCTGCGGCATCGGGCGAGATAGACAATTGCCGAATGCCGAATGAACGGCGCCGGCAGGCGATTCGCCGCGGACTGAGATTCGTCCAGCTTCGCTCTACGCGTCTCCGTTGCGGTTTGTGGCGCTCAGTTTCCTTGAATTGCCCCGGCCAGGAAGAGCAGAATATCGGTCGTGGATTTCTGGAGGACGGCTCCTATGAGCGTGCAAGTCGGTCTGGCTCGAGAAGCCATCGAGCGTTTTTGCCAAAAGTGGAGGATCACGGAATTGTCTCTGTTTGGTTCCGTGCTGCGCGATGATTTTGGCCCGCAAAGCGACGTGGACGCCCTCGTCGATTTCGCGGAAGACGCGGAATGGAGTCTCCTCGATCTGGTGCAGATGAAGCTGGATCTCGAGGAGATCTTCGGTCGTCGCGTGGACCTGCTGACTCGCCGCGCGGTGGAGCGAAGCCGCAATTGGATCCGCCGCCGCGCTATCCTCGAAAGCGCGGAACGGATCTATGGACAGGGATGAATCGGTTCTCCTGGAATCGAAAGAACAATATTTCGGATCTTAGTATACCTTTTCGCAATCACGTTGACATATTGGAGATCCTCCAAGAAACCTGCCTTCCTCCTTAGCCGGGCTTCAGCCGGCTCCCCTTTGCACCCGGCTTCAGCCGGGGTGATCTTGGCATTCCCCTGCTTTTCAGCGCGCTTCAGCGCGGCTTACCGACCAGGCTTCAGCCATCACCCAATCCTCGGCCATTTTTCCACCTCCCTCCCGGATACAGTTAACTCTGGGCTCCATTCCGGCGGCGTTTCAGCAACGCTGAAGCCTTTTCGAGAAGCCACGCTGAAGCGCGCTCTGCATAGTTTCGACTCTGGGTCACCCCGGCTGAAGCCGGGTGCAAAGGGGAGCCGGCTAAAGCCCGGCTGAGAAGGACGGCAAGGTCGTTGGCCTTCGCAAGCATCGCGAATGCGTCGCCGTACTTATGAAATGGCGTACTTAGCGGCCCGGCAGCACGTCGCCTTCTTCCGAATCTTGCTCCTCCTGCGTCTCCCGACGCATAGGGATTTTCAACTCCCCGTCTTCGGCAGCGAGATTTGGATGTCGAACGGCTCGTACTTCACCCAGTCGTAGACCTGGACCTCGCTCACCGTCACCGACCGAGCGGGGGTCAGCTTGTAGCGCACGTAGCGCGCCTGGACCGGCTGAGCAGGCGCCAGTTCGAAGTTGAACCCCTGGGCGGTCTCGTCGTCGGGCAGCATGTGATTGATCGGAATCTCGCGCCGCCGCAGGTTGAGGGTGAAGTCGCCCTGGTCCGTGAACTCCTTCCCGTCCACCGAGGTCAGGAGTTTGACCTGATCCTTAACCTCGCCTTTGAGCGCGTCCCACCACGGATAGCCCGCGCTCAGGTGAATGCGAAACGCCCCGCACGTCTGGACTTTGCCCAAGTCGACGGTGATCTCCGGCGTCTGCCCCTCGTCCCACAACAGCGCCGATGCCGGCGCCGTGCCACCCGCGTAGTTCGGGCCGACAACCCCGTCGGTCAGTTTCACGCCTTGCGGGTCTCCCGCGCCCCATCGGTCGAGCGACGGGACGGATACGGTGTATGGTTTACCTTCGGCCAGGTTGCGTCCCGCGGAGGCCCAGCGATACACGAACTTCTCGCCGCCTGAGTCCTTGCCGTCGGAATAGCCGGTCTTCGGCTCGGCGACGGCGTAGGCGAGAAACGTATGCAAGCTTTCCATCACCGGGTGATCGGCTCCGCCGACGTTGATCGTGTACGTGAAGGGAACATGATCAACGACCTGCGAATGGCTTCGTTCGACAAGGGAGTGATCCTCCTGGACTTCCTGCCAGCCATAGACGACCTGCATCGGCTGGAATGTCGCGTCCGGCGGAACGTAGTTCGCCTCCATGCGCAGCGAGTAGATGCTGCAACCGAATCCCGTGTCGTTGATATTCGGACTGAGCAGCGCGTACTTCATCCACACCGACCGCACGCCCTTCGGAATCTCCACGGTTTCATAGTGAACGACGTCATACGGCTTGTCGTTCTTGTCCAGCGTCCACGACGGCGTCCACGTCTTGCCGTCGGTGGAATGGAAGAGCCGGATGTAGCCTCTGACCCCATCGGCCGTGCGATTATAAAAGCGCCCGCCGTACGTTAGCCGCACGATGTCGTTCGGCGCGTCGATGCGATAAACAAGGAACCCCTCCTCGCCATTCGTCGCCGGATGGAGCGGACCGAAATAGCCGCGGTGCTCCGCGGCGCTCGCGATATTGGATTCCTCGACAATCATCTCTTTGTAGTGATCGGCGCACAGATCGGGCCACAACACGATCGACTCCGTCGGATCGCCCGTCCCCACGTAGACCGTGTTCTTGCCCAGGTTGAGCCGCGGCAGGGTCTTCGTGTTCACCTGCGTGGTGGTATCAATGGACAGGCTCTTCAACACGGCGTTGGACGCCGAAGCCTTGCCGAGCAGTTCCACCTTGAGCATCGGCTCGTAGGCGCCATTGACCTCGTCGATCAGTTGTAGATCGGCCGCGACTTCGCCGGTCACATCGGCCTTCCACGCTTCCTTCCACGCCAGACCGTTGTTCACACTGACGGACATTCGAATTCCGTCTTCGGCGCTCTTGCGGAAAAACGTGGCGTAGATCTTCTGGCTCGTCGTCACGTTGGCCGACTGGACGCGGAAAACGGCCTCACCCGGCGTCCCGGCCTTCTCCGGCTGAAGCCCTGCGGGTTCGACGGCGACGATTCCTTTCGCGCTGTGCACGGAATTGGCGAAGGCGGCGGGGGAAAGATCCGGCTGCCAGCGCCACTGGCCGTTCCTTCCCCTCCGACTCGAGCGAACGCGGGCAGTCGGCGCCGGTCAGGAAGCCGTTGGCGCTGGTGCCGAACAGGCAGTGATAGCGCCCGATGTGGCCGGGCTCGGCGCGGCCTACGCTGGCCGGGCAGGCGAGCGTCTTCCCGATGTCCTCGACCCCGGCGATGGTCTTCCCGTCGCACAGCGTATAGAGCGCCGACATGCTGTTGTCGTACATGTGCCACCCGCCGTCGTATTCGACTTCGGGCACGGTGTGCAGGCTGATGTCCCAGAACTTGACGTTGAACCCCATCGTGTGCCAGATGCCCGTGTTAATCCCCGCGATGGTGCTGCACATGGTGAACCCGTAGTCGTTGAACTGGCGGATCGGGTCGGTCAGTTCCAGGCCGTGCACTTTCATGGGCGCGGTCTGCCGGCGCGCGATGTGGTTCCAGTAGAACATAGCCCAACACTTCTCCGCCGGAGTCGCCCAGGCGTCGGCGACGCTGTGGACGAGGCTGGCCATATCGGAGTAGTCGGGCGACGCGTCGGTGACCACCTTGATGTTGCATACTTCGGCGAAAGCGGAAACTTGCACGCCAAAAACCGCTGCAGCAATCCACGCAAACGTTCGGTTCATGTCTCCCCCTCCTTGATGGCGCTACGGTGTGATGATCGATCCGACTCCTTTGCACACGCTCTTCCAAATACGGGAGTAGGGAGTCCCGCCTTCAGGCGGTCCGGATACAGGCCGACGATCACCGCGTCGGCGGGCTTGATCTGGCGGAACGTCGATTCAAAGGCCTTCTCGACCGACTGGGGATTCTCGCACAGGCGCCCGGCGGCCAGGATTTTGAACGCCAGGCATGGCTTGGCGGTCTGGCGCATCGCCTGGAACATGCGCGGCGGGTCGTCTTCGAGGTAGACCTCGCGCTCGGGGATCGGCACGTGGCCCAGCAGCGCCTTCCACTCCTCGCGCGTGCGGGTCCGCTCATACACGCAGGCCATAAAGAAATCAACGTCCCACCCCTTGCTCTCGACGTAATCGACCACCGACGGCATGTGCGTCGAGACGCCGACGAGCAGCCCCAAGTCGCGAACGCGCTTCAGATACTCGCGCGCCTCCTCGATCCGGCCGCTCTTGAACAGGCGGTCGGTGTGTTCCCCGTGATGGGCCACGGCGATGGCCCCCGCGGCCGCGAGACGCTCCAGGTTGCTGGGCGCCTTGCCGCCCGGCTGCGCCAGCGAGAGGAACTGCAGGCGGCCGCCCTGGCCTCGGTGACGTTCGTAGAGGGGCAAGTGCCCTTCGCCGCTCTGCCACGCCGTGACGCCCTCGGCTTCGCATTGCGCGAGCAGAGCCAAGATGCGTTCCGGCGTGAAGTAGCGCTTCATCCGCTCGTTGACGAACCGCGAGAGATGCGACCCGCCGCTGAGGGGGTTGGACCCCAGAACCAGCCGGGAGATCGTGTGCGGTCCGAACGGGACCCGGGGCATCGGCGCCTCGGAGGCCACGGCCGGGGTTTCCGCAAGAGATTGAGTCATTGGGGTCTCCTGTTCAGAATATAGTGGGGAGGAAGCCAAGATCCCGACCACGCTGGTTTTGATGAAGGCCCTCCGGTCCAGAGGATGACTTTCTCCGCCGATGCGGGTGGCTCCGCGCCCCGAAGGATGATCTTTTCCGCAGATGCGGGTGTCTCCGCGTTTCGAAGGGGCCGACAGCGCGTAGCCGGGGGCGCAGGCGAAGCCAAGCCCCCGGTGGGCTTCCCCCACCCCAAGCCCCGAAGGGGCGACAGATTCTTCACCGCCAAATATACCGCTCATCGTACTCGATTTCATGCGCCTTCAGAAACGCAAGGAATTCCGTCTTGAAATCTGTCCGCCGATGGCGCCTCTCTTGCGGTGCGATGTAGTCCCGCACGCGCTGAGATTGAGAATGACTGACCGAGAATGCCCCGTAACCATCCTGCCAGGCGAAATTCCTCATGTCGGGAAAGGTGTCATGCACCCATCCGCTGGAGGCGCTCTTCAGGTCCCGCAGGAAATCCGCGACGGCTTTATCCTGATGCATCCGAACAAGCGCATGCAGATGGTCGGCTGGACCGCCGATCTCCAGAAGGCTGGCCTTCATCTTCCGGATCGTGCCGCCCATGTATTGAAAGAGCCGCGGCTTCAGTTCCGGTGTAATCCATGGCGAGCGGTTCTTGGTGCTGAAAACGAGATGCATCAGGATGTTCGTGTAAGATCCGGCCATGGCACGTCGTCCTTTCTGTCGCCCCTTCGGGGCTGGGGAGGTGGGGGAAGCCTACCGGGGGCTTGGCTTCGCCTGCGCCTCCGGCTACGCGCTGTCGGCCCCTTCGGGGCGATGAATCGCCGATATGTGATCTGACACGCCCCTTCGGGGCGTCGGACTTCCTACATCTCGCAAAACGGCGCATTGGCCTGAAATGACAAGCCCATGGAGGCAACCAACCTTCGGGGCGGTGAATCGCCGACATCTGGTCTGACACGCCCCTTCGGAGCGTTGACCTCGATCACTTCTTCGCCGTCGCCCATTCCGTGCCGGCCATCGGCTGGAACAACCCCCAAGCCTCCATGCGCCGCGCCAGGTTGCGATCGTACTTCCGAAAACTCCACGTGTCCGGGAAGTAGCGCTGCTCGAACGACAGCAACTTCTCCTCCAACGCGGCGAACATCCTCTTCGCGATATCGGGCCGGCGCTGGATGATGTTGAAGCGCTCGTCGGGGTCCTTGGCCACGTCGAAGAGCATGTCCTGGCCGACCGACGACCAGATGTACTTGTAGCGCTTTCCGCGCGCGGCTTTCCAGTGCTGATTGCACCAGCGCACGTCGCATTCGGGGTCGTTCCACCAGGCGCTGCGCAGCGAATGGACGGGCCGCTGCGCCTCGCACAAGGCGAACTCGCGCCCCGGCCCCTTCATCGCCTGAAACAAACTCTCGCCCTGAATGCTGGCGCGCGCCTCCGGCTCGTCCAATCCGAGCAGATCGAGAATCGTCGGGAAGATGTCGTTGATCTGGACGAAGTTGCGGCATTTCGTCCCCGGCTGGAACGCCTTCGGGCAGCGCACGATCAGCGGCGTCTTCAACACGTGATCGACCAGCCCGTGCTGCGCGTGGAAGGCGTATTCCCGCTGCTCGCCGAGCGCGTCGCCGTGGTCGCCCGTCAGGACCACCATCGTGTCGTCGAGGATGCCCATCTTTTCCAGTTCGCCTATGAGCAAACCGATCCGGTGGTCCAGGCACGCCGTCGAACCGTCATAGAGGTCGCGCTGCGCGAGGAATTCCTCCAGCGAAAGCGGGTCCTTGCCGAAACTCGTCGGGAACTGCCCGCCGCGCCGTTTCTGCGCGCGATCGTAGTCGAACGTCGGGTCGAGGAACCGGCTGCGGAACGGCTCGGGCGGCGTGTAGGGGTCGTGCGGCTCCATGTAGTTGATGAACAGGAAGAATGGCTGGGCCTTTCCCTTGCGCGCCGGGTCGAGGATGTTGTCCTCGATCCATTTCTTCGCCAGCCCGGCGACCTTGAACGCGCCCTTGTCGCGGAGTTTTGGGTCGTCCGACGGGATGTACGGCTCGACGGCGTCGAGAATCTTCTCGCCCGGCCCCAAATGAGACAACATCGTGTCGGAATAGCGATGCAACTCCTGGAATCCAACGCCGGGGTTTCCGTGGAAGTTGCTGACGGCGAAGCTGTTGTTGGTGAACGCCACGGTGCGATAGCCGCGGCGCGTAAGGATCTCGGGCAGCGACGGCAAACCCGGCTCCAACGCCTCGTGCGCCGCGCCGCAGCCGTGGCCCGATTCATAGCGGCCGGTGAAGAGCGAGGCGTGCGCCGGATAGGTCCATGGCGCGGTCGTGAAGTGATTCAGGAACAGCGCGCCTTGGCGGGCGATGCGGTCGAGGTTCGGCGTGGTCGCGCGGCGGTAGCCGTAGCACGACATGTTGCGCGCGCCTTGGGTGTCCATCATCAGGATCAGAACGTTCGGCCGGCGCGGGCCGTTTCTTGTTTCCGCGGACGGCGCTTTTCTGGCAGCCATGAGTCTCTCCATCCTTCTCCAACGAATCGCGAGTCTCGTCCCTCACCGGCTGCGCTCGAACAGGTAGGCCATGACCGCCTTCTGCACGTGGAGGCGGTTTTCCGCCTGGTCGAAGACGATCGAATGGGGGCTGTCCATCGCGTCGTCGGAAATCTCCTCGCCGCGATGCGCCGGCAGGCAGTGCATGACCTTCGCGCCCGGCTTGGCCCGCGCCAGCAGCGCCGAGTTGACCTGGTAGCCGGCGAACGCCCTCGCCCGTTCGGCCGCTTCATGCTCCTGGCCCATCGACGCCCACACGTCCGTATAGACCGCATCGCACCCGCGCACGCATTCCAGAGGATCGTGGCCGGTCCAAACGCCCGCGGCGCCGCGGGGATGCGTCCGGCGCGCTTGTTCGACCACGGCGGCCGCGGGCGCATAGCCGTCCGGCGTGGCGACCCGCATTTCCACGCCCAGCAGCGCCCCCAACAACAGGAGGCTGTGCGTGACGTTGTTGCCGTCGCCGACGTAGGCCACGCGCAAGGAGTCCAGCGAGCCGAAATGCTCGTTCAACGTGAAGAAATCGGCCAGCGCCTGGCACGGGTGCTCGTAGTCGCTTAGCGCGTTGATGACCGGCTTCGAGCAGTGCGCCGCCAGTTGGTCGACGTTCGACTGCGCGAACGTGCGCATGACCACCAGGTCGACCCAGCGCTCCAGGTTGCGGGCCACGTCGGGGATCGACTCGCGCCGCCCCAGGCCGACCTCCGCGCCGGTGAAGCTGATCGGGTGCGCGCCCAACTGCGCCGCGCCCAGGTCGAACGTCGCCCGCGTGCGCAGCGACGGCTTCTCGAACAACATCGCCACCGAGCGCCCGGCCAACAGCGGACGCAGCGCGCGACGCTTCAGTTCCGCCTTCAGCGTCGCCGCCAAATCAAAGACCGCCCGCACGTCTTCGAGCGTCAGATCGCCAATTCTCCGCAAGTCGTGTTTGGGCATGAGGTGGGCTCCTATAGAGAACAGACCTATGGCAACACCTGATCCAAAATCTCCGCCGCTTCGTCCAACTCGCTCTCCAGGACGTTGAGCGGCGGGTGGAACCGAATGGAATCGCCCGCCACCGCCGAGGCGAGCAACCCCTGGCGCTCCAGCGTCTTGACAAGGTCGGCGGAAGGCCGATCGAGCCGAATCGCCAGCATCAGCCCCAGCCCGCGCACTTCCTGGATACAGGCATGGCGCTTCCGCAGCGCTTCGAGTTTGGCGCGCCACAGCTCGCCGTTCCTGCGCGCCGTCTCGGCCAGGCCATGTTCGAACAGTTCCTCGCAAAAGGCCAGCGCGGCGGCGGCGATGACCGGGTTGCCGCCCATCGTGCCGCCGTGCGTGCCGGGGGTGAAGGCGGCGGCGATGTGTTCGCGCGCCAGCGTGGCCCCCATCGGCAGCCCGCCCCCCAACGACTTGGCCAGCGTCATGATGTCCGGCTCGACCCCATAGTGTTCGTAGGCGAAATTGCGCCCGGTCCGTCCCAGGCCGCATTGCACTTCGTCGAAAACAAGGACGATCTTCTTCTCGTCGCACAGCCGCCGCAACCCGGCGAGGAACTCCGGCGCGGCGGGGAAAAAGCCGCTTTCGCCCTGCACCGGCTCGACCATGATCGCCGCCGTCGTCTCATTCGCCAGCGCCTGAACGCTCGCAAGATCGTTGTACTCCGCATAGGAGAAGCCGGGCATCATCGGCTCGAATCCGTGCTGGTATTTCTCCTGCCCGGTGGCGGCGACGGTGGCGAACGTGCGCCCGTGGAACGAGTTCTTGAAGGTGAGGAAATCCGTGCGCTTCGGGTCGACGTTTTCCTTGGCGTATTTGCGCGCCAGCTTCAGCGCCGCCTCGTTGGCCTCGGCGCCGCTGTTGGAGAAGAAGGCGCGATCGGCGAACGAATGCTCGACGAGGACCTTCGCCAGCTTCATCGTCGGCTCGACATAGTAGAGGTTCGTGCAATGGATCAACTCGCCGGCCTGGCGGCGGATGGCCTCCACGATCTTCGGGTGGCAATGGCCCAGCGCGTTGACGCTGATGCCCGTCAGAAAGTCCAGGTACGAGCGCCCCTCCTGGTCCCACACGCGCGTGCCCTGCCCGCGTTTCAGCGCGATCTGCCGCTGGCCAAAGGTGTTCATCAGAAATTTGTCGTTCAGGGCGACGACTTCTTCGCTTTTCATCCGCTCATGCCTCCTCGCGCCATGCCGCAACCAGAGAAATGCCGTGAAAAAGCCGATTTTCTTACTCGCGAACGGGCGGGGGGGCAAGTACTATTGACGGCGAGATCGCAATCTCGCAATCTCGAAGGTCGTGGACGTGGACGAAGACGACGCAGCGGGTCAGGGCAGCAATAAGGCGCGAAACCCGACCTGCTCAAAGTGACGATCCCCGGTCAAAGATTCCGTGAGGCCGTGCTGGCGCATGGCTACAAAGGAGATGCAATCGGTCAAGGACCAGCTCTTGTCGAGACGCGAACAATAGAGCTCGAGGCCCTGGCGGAACAGGAGCGGGAGGGGCGGAAGGATCGTGAACGAAGCGTCCCGCTCCAAGTCCTGCAGCAAGGCGCTGACGATGGAACGTCCGGGCGGACGCGACAAGGCGTCGGCCACTTCGGTCAAGACCCATGCGGTCGTGAGGACAGGCGCTTCGTGTTTTTCGGAGAACTCCACCGCCCGCGCATGAGCCACGTCGCGCGGGTTGATCAGGGCCAGAAAGTAGAAGGCATCGGCGAAGACGGGTGTCACTGCTTCGGGGTCCCGTGAATGTAATGATCATGATTGTCCGCCAGATCTTCCGGGAGATCCGGCACGCTGCCGATGACGTTTCGCAAACGGTCAGCCAGGGTTTTCCGCTCAACAGGCTCCACGCGGACCTCGACGCCTTCCGGCAAGTCCGCCGACTCGTCCAACACCACGACTCCGTTTCGGACATGTCCCTTGAAAACCATCAGAAGCCCCCCTCTTCCCGCACGCTCATCACACC
>JAPLSS010000786.1 GCA_026398515.1 Candidatus Sumerlaeota bacterium
TATGTCCGAAACCGCTACGACCTAAAGGTCGCACTCCGGACCTCATTTTCGGGTTCAGGCCTATCCCCCTGATGCATGTGCGCGCAAAATGCAGCCTTTCTCGGCGGCGCCCAGCGCAACCCATAGCGCGTACCTGCATCAAGGGGATAGGCCTTTTCGGGTTTCCTGGGTGGCCCGAAGGGCCATGGCCGGCTGCTCTGCTTTTGGGGTCAGCGACTCCCTTTGGCTCTTTCTTTCGGCGGGCGTGGAGCATGCGCTCGCGCAGGCCGCCTTGTTCGACGAAATCCTTCTCCAATCGGGCGAGTTGGCCATCCGACAGGCGGTTCGCCACCTTGATCAGCCCGATGATGACGTTGGCGCAAATGGCCGGGTCGGGATGTTCGATGCCCTTGCGGAAGGTTTCGTAATTGGCGCCGGGCTGGCGGTTCTTTCGCTCGCGGATCACATCACCACCCGGACAATCTCCTCCACCGGCGTCAGCCCCTGCAGCGCTTTCTTGGCGCCTTCTTCGCGCAGGGTGCACATGCCGTGCTTGCGGGCCAGTTCGCGGATGACGGCGGGCGTGGCGTTGGTTTCGAGGATCTCTTTCAGGTCGGCCTCGGGATGGAGGCATTCGAACACGCCGATGCGCCCGAAGAAGGCCGTGCCGTTGCAGCTCGAGCAGCCGGCGCCGCGATAGTAGGCCTGGTCCTTCAGCGTGCCGATCCCCAGCTGATCCAGGTCCTTCTGCGCCGGCTTGTAGGGTTTCTTGCACTCGGGACAGGCGAGGCGCACGAGACGCTGGGCGATGACCAGCTGCAGCGCCGAGGCGTAGCGCCGCGACTCCACTCCCAGGTCGCTCAGGCGCCCGATGGCGGTGGCGGTGTCGATGGTGTGCAGGGTGGTGAAGACCAGGTGGCCGGTCATCGCCGCGTCCAGGGCGATTTCGGCGGTGTCCTTGTCGCGCACCTCGCCGACCATGATGACGTCGGGGTCCTGGCGCAGGATCGACCGCAGGCCGTTGGCGAAGGTGAAGCTCTGCGCGGCGTTGACTTGCAACTGCTTCAGGCCCTTCAACTCGTATTCGATGGGGTCCTCGATGGTGATGATGGTCTTGTCGCCGGTGTTGATCGCGTTCAGCGCCACGTACAGGGTGGTGGACTTGCCCGATCAGGTCGGGCCGGTGACGAGGATCAGCCCGTGCGGTCGGCGGATGCCGCGCTCGAACAGCTCCAGGTTGTTTCCTTCCAGGCCGAGTTTGGTGGAATCGACGAAGATGCGGCGGCGGTCGAGCAGGCGCAGCGAGAGGTTGTCGCCCTTGGGGGTGGGCGCCGAGTTGATGCGGATGTCGATGTCGGTGTCCTCGACCCAGACGCTGAACTTGCCGTCCTGGGGCACGTGGTGCTTGGTGATGTCGAGGTTGGCCACGATCTTGATGGCGCTGATCAGCGGAATGCCGACCACGCGGTTGAACTGGAGGAAATCGGTCATCATGCCGTCGCAGCGCGAACGGACCTTGACCCCCTCGTCCTCGCTGGCCACGTGCAGGTCGGTGGCGCGGTTGCGCACGCCCAGCGTCAGGATCGAGCGGACGAGTTTCGTCATCGCGTCCTTCTCCAGCGGCGATTCCACGCGCGCGCCGCCGCGGTTCATGATGCGCTCGACGTTCTGAGCCAAATGGGTGATGTAATCCTTCAGGTCATAGACCGGCTTGATGTTCTGCTTGCAGTGAGGGCACACGTAGAAATTGAGGTTCGTGTAGGCCTCGATGTCGTCGATGGGCTTCGCGCAGTAGGGGCAGCGTTGGCGCTTCTCCTTCTTCTCGAACCTCACGCCCTTGGCGACGTAGATCAGGAACGCGACGAAGCCGAATCGTTTCACCGGGATCAGCCACAGCGAAGCGCGGAGGTTGCCGCGCCGCGTCTGGGCGCGAACGATGTAGAACCATGGCGCCCACCACAACAGGCCGGCTCCAATGACGTAGAGGACGGGCGTGATGACGCTCCTCAGGTAGTCCGGATCCCGCAGCTTCTCCATCAAGGTTCGCCGCAGCAGACTGACATCGACGTTTTGCACGATGGCCTTGCCCTTCTCCAGCGTTTCGGCGGCGCTCTCCTTCAGGCTTGCCGGAGTGGAAGCGGCGGCGGGGGAAGCCGCGGGTCGGGCGATCGCGGACGCGCCTGGGGCGCGGGGCGCGGGCGCCGGGGTCACGGCTTGGGGGGGCGGGCCGAGGAGGGGGGGCGTCGCCGGCGCGGCCCGGGGAGTGGCGGGCGCGGGCGTCAGCGCGGCGCCGCCGGGCATCCCGGCCTTCAGCCGGTCGATCTCCCTTTTCACTTCCAGCCACCAGGTCGGATCGCCCGTGGGCAAGCGCCCAAACAAGTCGTTCAGGGTGGCCAGGGCGCCGGGAACATCGCCCATCTTTTCCTGAATCTTGGCTTTGAGGCTACGGGCGTCGGCGTTCGTCTCGTCAGGCTGGTAGTCGATGGCGGCCTGCGCGTATTGGAGGGCCAGCGGCAAGTTGTCCCGGATGATCTCGACGTTGGCTTGGCCGATGGCGACGCTATTCAGAATCCCATAGATGCGCAGGCGCTTGCGATTGTAGTCGGCGGAGCTGCCGAACAAGAGCGCGGCGTTGGTTCGGTCGTTGATCGCCGGCCAGGCGACCTTAAGAACGGTCAGCGCCTCGGCGTACTTCATCGCGGCCTGCAAGCTGCCGGCCCGCTGCTCCAGAGCCTCGACGGCTTCTTGCGCCACGGATTGCAGGGCAGGGGCGGCGGAGGGATTGGCCTTGACCGCGTCAACCAGCTTGGCGAAGGCCTGTTCGGGCTGGCCGCCTTGGGTCAAGGCGCGCGCTTCTGACACGACATCGGCGGCGCCGACGAGCCCCACGCCCGCCGTCCAAGCCGCCAGGACGACCCACGGCGCAACGCGCCATGCAAACGATCGAGCGACGCCTCCGCACCGTCGAACGCGCGAGGAACTGGGGCTGAACAAGCCTCTCATGGATGTCTCACTCCCTCCGCGAATAGTAGGCAGATTCCCCGTGCTGCCTTACAGGATGCATACCCGGCAGGCCAAGCAATCCTTGGACTTCCGACGCCGACGCTTTCCGCTCCCAACTGTCCCGAACCGCAAACGAGCAGGACCCAGTCCCCCGTCCTTTTTTTTCGGGTTTCTCCAACCCTCGGCCGGAAATTGGCGCCGCTGGGTCCCTCTCGCAAGGGATTTCCTGACGCGTTCCGTCCGCGGGATTAGGCCCGCAAGCGGTTTCGATCCGCGCCGACGAACGTCGCCATCCTACTGCGCCACGTACGACCAGGCGCCGTCTTCGTACGCGTAGCGCTCCAACGCTTCGATCGGTTTCTCGTCCGGGTCGGGCTTGCCCGCCGAAGCGACCGCGTTGGCCTGGCTGTCGCCCGATTGGATGTAGACCGTGGCGTTGTATCGGATCTCGCCGGCCAGTTTCACGGGATTCGCGCTGTCGACTCGGATTGAGATGGATTGCACAGTATAGCGATTGTAGGCCTTATACCACTTCCCGTCGGCAGCCTTGACCAGTCCTTGCTTCGACGCTTGAGCGGCCCCTTCGTACGCTTGCAGCTCATGCACGCGTTGGTCGGCCAGACGGGCAAACTCCACCAACGGGCCGTCAGCCGCAGGCTCCGCCGCCGTCGCGGCGGATTCCGGCTCGGCGCCCGTGGCGCTGGACGAAGCGGGCGTGGCAAACGCGGGAAGGGCGAGGACGTCCAGCGATGGGTCCTGAATCACCGTTTCGGGCGGATCATAGACCACCAACGGCCGGCCGTCGTACACTACCGTGCGCGGTTTGGTCGGGACGACGACCGGAGCCACCGGGCGGTTCGTCGGCAGAAACGCCAGCCGCCGGCGAAGACGCAGATGCGCGGGCGCGGCGTGGGGCAGAACGGGCGTGTGAACCGTTGGCGGCGGGTTCTTGACGTGCGGAGGCCCGGGACTCTTCGGCGGGACCGCGGCCCATGGCAGCGTCGCGCCGAACAGAGCCAAGGAAAGGTACAGCGCAAGCAGGCGTGAATCGGTTTTCATCTAAGCAGTCCTTTCTCCCAAGAGATTCTGCCGTTTTCGGCTTGGCCGAGTTGGGCGTTGTGGCGCCGGCTGAAGCCGTCCCTCCGACCCCGCGGCGTCTCCCTTCCGCTCTTCTTTGAAAGACCTCTAAAATCCCTACTTGAGATTGGCGCCGCGGAGCCAAGCTCGCAAGGGATTTCCTGGCAGGTTCAGCGGGGGCTCCCGCTCGCCAGAGCCCGACCGAACCTACTTGAAACAGTCGAGGAACGCGTCGACGAGCGTGGGATCGAACGACCGGCCGCGCTCGGCGACGAGTCGCTCGAAAGCCGCTTCCACCGAAATCGGCTCGCGATACGGCCGGCGGCTGGTCATCGCATCGAAGGCGTCGGCCAGTTTCAAAATCCGCGCCCCCAGCGGAATCCGCTCGCGCGCCCAGCCTTCGGGATAGCCCGGGAAGGGGCCGCGGGTCCGGCCGTCGAATCGCTCGTGGTGCGCGTGGATGCAGGCCTTGACCCCATCCAGCCGCTCGATGCCGGACAACAGATCATCGGCCAGGACGGGATGGGTTTTGACGAGTTCGAATTCCTGGACGGTCAGCGGCCCGGGTTTCGTCAAGATGTCGGGGTGAATGGCGACTTTGCCGATGTCGTGCAGGAGCGCGGCCAGGGCGATGGTCTCCGTGTCCGTTTCGCTGAGACGCAGCTGCTTGGCGAGGCGCACGGCGAGGTCCATGACGCGCCGCGCGTGGCCGCAGTAAAAGGGTTCCTTCGCGTGGAACGCCTTGAGAACCGAGGCGACGGTCTTGTCCGCGGGCTCCAGCCGGAACTCGTCGCCCGCCACAAGCGATTCCAGCAGGCGGCGTTGAATTTCGCCTTTCTTTTGCTCGTACATCGCCTCGTCGGCCTCAAACAAGATGCGTTCGACGCTGACGTCGGCCGCCGACTTCAACCCCATGGAGATCTGAAATCGCAGCCGCCCGTCGGCCACGGTGTCGTTGTGCGCCTGGATCGAACGCTCGATGCGCTCCAACGCCAGGCGCGCCTGGTCGAGGCTGGTGTTCGGCATGAGGACCACGAACTCGTCGCCGCCGAACCGCGCGACGATGTCGGGCGTGCGCACGTTCGAGGCCAACAGGCTGCCCACCGTCTTGAGGATTTCGTCGCCGACGAGATGGCCGCAGGCGTCGTTGATCCGCTTCAGATTGCAGATATCGGCCATCAGCAGGCTGAGCGGATGGCGATAGCGTTTGGCCAGAGCGATTTCCATTTGCAGCGCGCGCTCAAAGAAGTAGCGGTTGTAAATGCCCGTCAGGCTGTCCGTTTCGGCTCGGTGTTCGATTTCGGCGCACACGCGGGCGTTGTGAATGGCTTGCGCGGCGAATTGGGCCAGGACCGTCAGCGTTGAAACGCTTGACGCGGGCGCCGGCGCGCCGGCCGTTTCGGCGATGGCCAGCCCCAGCAGTTCCCCCCGCAATTCCAGGGGCAGAAACGCCGTTTGGCGCCCGGCCTCGCCTGGCGGCGGCAGATTCGGCGGCCGATCGGCCCACGTCGAGGAGTCGATCAGAACAACCCGGCGCCCCTTCAGCCAATCGGCCAGAGAGCCCTCGCGCGCGGGCAGCGCCACGCCGATCGCCCCGGCGGCGAAGCCGCGCGCCGAGGCGACCACCGGGTCCCCCGTCTCCGCTTCCCTCAGCGCGGCCAGGGCGCGCGCGAAGCCCAATCGGTCCGCAAGGATTTCGACAATCTGGCGGGCGACTTCGTTGGGCGTCTGCAGCGACATGAACGACGGGAAGCAGCCGAGAAGCGAACGAAGCGCGCTCGACTCCCGCCCGGCGCGCTCCCGGCGCGCGCACTTCTCCATCGCCAACGGGGCAAACCGCAGGGCTTTGCTCATGCGCGACAGAACCGTTCGGCGCTTTCGCCAGGCGCTCTCGCCGACCTTGAGGACCGCCAGCCCCGCGGGCCGCCGGCTTG
>JAPLSS010000582.1 GCA_026398515.1 Candidatus Sumerlaeota bacterium
AAGCGTTCCCCGCTCTGTCCCACCGGAACAGCGTGCCTGTCCCCCTTTTTCGGGGCGGCCGGAACCCAGCCTCGGCAAGGCTGGCCTACTGGCGGATCGCCTCCCGCGCCCCGTCATCATCGATCCGTGGAAGGATGAACCTATGTCCACGCCCTTTCCCAATGAGCCGCTCATGGATTTCGCCGTCGAATCGAACCGCGAATCCATGGCGGCCACGTTGCGGCGGTTGCGCGCGCAGTGTCCCGGCGAGGTTCGCCCATTGATCATCGGCGGGCGCGCCGTGCGAACGCCGAACATACTGGATTCGGTCGATCCGTCGAATCCCGATTTCCTCGTGGGGCGCGTCTGCTGCGCCTCGGCCGCCGAAGCCGACCGCGCCGTCGAAGCCGCCAAAGCCGCGTTCCCCGCGTGGCGCCGCGCGGCGGTGGAAGAACGCGCCGCTGTTTTGCGGCGCGTGGCCGTCGGGATGCGCCGGCGGCGCTTCGATCTGGCCGCGTGGATCGTCATGGAGTGCGGGAAGCCGTGGCGCGAGGCCGATGGCGACGTCGCCGAAGCCATCGACTTCTGCGAGTTCTACGCGCGCGAGATGGTCCGCCTGCGCGAGCGCCCGCGCCAGCGCCACTATCCCGGCGAGGAGAATTTCCTGGTCTACGAGCCGTGCGGCGTGGCGGCGGTCATCGCGCCCTGGAATTTCCCGCTGTCGATCCTCACGGGCATGACAATGGCCGCGCTGGTCGCCGGAAACACGGTCGTTGTCAAGCCGGCGGAGCAATCGCCCGTCATCGCCGCCGCGTTGTTCGAGTTGCTGGCCGAAGCGGGCATCCCCGGCGGCGTGGCGAATTACTTGCCGGGTTTGGGCGAGGAGGCGGGCCGGCGCTTGGTCGAGCGCCCCGACGTGGCCCTGATCGCCTTCACCGGCTCGCGCGCCGTCGGACTGCAAGTCATCGAAAGCGCCGCGCGAAGGCGGCCAGGCCAGCGGCGGGTCAAACGGGTGATCGCCGAGATGGGCGGCAAGAACGCGATCATCGTCGACGCCGACGCGGAGCTCGACGAGGCGGTGGCGGGCGTCGTCGCCTCGGCGTTCGGCTATGCGGGGCAGAAGTGCTCGGCCTGCTCGCGCGTCATCGTTCTGGAGTCCGTGCACGAGGCGTTTCTCACCCGGCTGGTGGAAGCGACCCGCAGCCTCGTCGTCGGCCCCGCCGACGATCCAGCGACGTTCGTCGGGCCGCTGATCGACGAGGAGGCGCGGCGCAAGGTCCTCTCGTATATCGAAAAGGGCAAGAGCGAAGGGACGCCGGCCTTGCTGGTCGAGTGTGCGCAAACCAAAGGGTATTTCGTCGGCCCGGCGATTTTCGACCGCGTGGCGCCCGACTCGCCCTTGGCGCAGGAGGAGATCTTCGGCCCCGTGCTGGCCGTGCTCGGCGCCGACACGTTTGACCAGGCCCTGGAGATCGCCAACCGCTCGGACTACGCGCTGACCGGCGGCCTGTACTCCCGCGGGCCGGCGCACATCGAGCAGGCCCGGCGCGAATTCCACGTGGGGAATCTGTACATCAACCGCAAGATCACCGGCGCGACCGTCGACCGCCAACCCTTCGGCGGCTTCAAGATGAGCGGCGTCGGCAGCAAGGCCGGCGGCCCGGATTATCTCCTGCAATTCTGCGATCCGCGCACGATCACCGAAAACACCATGCGCCACGGCTTCGCTCCGGAGGAGAAGGACGAGGCGCCGTCGTCGCCGCGCCAGCCGTAGAAGAGCGCCGGCTGTCCAGCCGACGCTTCTTCGCAACCCGGAAGATGATCCAAGAGACACGGGCCTGAACACCCGAACCAGCCGGTTTTTTCTCCTTTGTGTTCGCGCACGCTCTTGCCCTATATTCGCCCTGAGTCAGGAGGGAATCATGCTGAGCGAGCCGGCCGCGACTCCGCTGGTTGCTCTCGCTATTGGCCCTCTCGATGGCCATCCTGACGCTGGCCGTGTTAATTCATTGTTTAGCCGCGCGGTCGGTTTGATTCCGCTCTGGACCTGGTGTAAAATACAAATTGAGCATGCATCTCCGCTTACGGATTCCATGGATCGACGGGACAACGAAGATGCCGATGCGCCGTAGCTTGTCACTGGTCTTGGCTTTAGCCGGAATTGTTGCCAATGCCTTTTGCGGGCAGCCTGAGCAGGGAGTGGGCGACGCGATTTGTGTCGTCTTCCGCGGCCAAGAGGCGGTGAACCAAACGCCCCGCTACGCCGTCGTGCAAACCGCGCTGCGGACGTTGGCTCCGCCGGAAGGACGCGGTCATCTTCTCCTTCTGTCCATGACCCACGTCGCTGGGGAGCAGTTCTACAAAGGGCTGGAGCCGGAATTGGATCGAGCTGACATCATCCTCTACGAGTCCATGAAAGACGCGCCTGGCAATGAGACCAACACCCCGCGCGAAGTCGATCTTCTCACAAGTCAGTTGCAGGGAATGGTCGCGCGGTTGACGGGTCTCCACTTGCAACGCTCCTGGGAACTCCGGTTGATGGAGGGCGACAGCCGCTGGAGGTGCATCGATTTGCCAGCGAGCCAGTTCTACGCTTATCTGGACGAGCATCCGGTCGATCTCAGACCGGCGGCCCTGCGTCACGAAATAGCCGATCTTGAGGCTCTGGAACGAACCGACCCATCGGAGGCGGCCCGTTTTCTCAGGAGCCAGATGCTGCGGGGCTTCATGGACACGACCGCGGGGAATTGCTGCTACACATGGCTTGCACCGGAACCCCGCCGAATTGTGCATCAGTTTATTCACGTGCAACGGGACGCGAATTTCCTATCCCAGGTGTCTCAGGCCGCCCGGGACAACCCGGACCGGACCATCGCTGTCATGTTGGGAGCGCAACATATCCCACCCCTGGAACGCAGTCTTGAGACCGAGTTCCATTTCGAGGAGACGAGCGCTTGTTGGTTCGATGCGATAACCATCCAACTCGACCAGACCGGATCGGTTGGCAAGCCGGAAGCAAGTTCCGCCAAGTAGTGACGCCGGAACCGTGGCGCCGGCGGCCATGACATCAGGAACGCGCCAACCTCACACCCCGCCGCTGAGGGCCAGCGCCCCGGCGCCGAGGAGGCCGGCGCGGTCGCCGAGCGCCGACGGCTCGATGCGGATGTCGTCCACCGGCAGCATGAACACGCGGCGCTTCAAGGCCGAGCGGACGGTGTCGAACAGGAGGTCGCCGATGCCGGCGACGCCTCCGCCGAAAACAACCAAGTCTGGATGAATGGCCACGACCATGTTGGCCACGCCAATGGCGAGGTATTCCGCCGCCGTGACGATGGCCGCGCGGACCGCCGGGTCGCCCTGCTCGGCGGCCGTGCCCATCGTG
This sequence comes from Candidatus Sumerlaeota bacterium, assembly GCA_026398515.1. GTDB lineage: Bacteria > Sumerlaeota > Sumerlaeia > JAPLSS01 > JAPLSS01 > JAPLSS01. Next base: position 3,362 of record JAPLSS010000582.1, read on the forward strand.
CGCGGGTCGACGCGGCCGGGGTCGCCCTCGACGATCTCGTTGAGGATCGGCGCCTGGCCGGAGCGCAACAGCCGCACGCCCTCGCCGCTCAGCGCCGGCCCCGAAGCCACCGTCTCCAGGCAGCCGATGTTGCCGCAGCCGCAGCGCCGTCCCGTCGGGTCGACGATCATGTGTCCCAGTTCGCCCGCCGCGCCCAGCGGCCCCAGGCGCAGTTCCCCGTCGATCACCACGCCGCCGCCGATCCCCGTGCCCAGCGCGAAGAAGACCATCGTGTGGCGCACGCCGCGGCCCAGGCCGAAGGTCAATTCCCCGAGAGTGGCGGCGCGCACGTCGTTCAGCAGGTAGATCGGGCATCCGACCAGAGGCTCCAGAATTTCGCGCGCCTTCACTCCGCGCCAGTTGGTCTCCAGGTTGGGGCAGAAGCGGACGACGCCCTTGTGGATGTCCACCAGGCCCGGCACGCCCATGCCCAGGCCGCGCGGATTGGCGCCGGTCTTCTCGCACACCTGGCGCGCGGTTTCGGCGATGCGCCGCAGGACGCGCTCCGGCCCTTCGTAGCTCTGCGTGGGAATGGACTCGGAGGCCAGGATTTGCCCGTCCGCATCGACGATGCCGATCTTGGTGTTGGTGCCGCCCAGATCGACCGCCAGGCCGCACGCGGTGGTGGAATCTGACTTGGCCATGACTGCTGAATGACTCCCTTGGCCCATAGAACTTATGTGACCTATAACGGCTAAAGCCGACACTCCGAACTCACATAACGGCTAAAGCCGTCACTCCGAACTCCGCACTCCGAACTCAGAACTGAAACTGCTCCAGGTAGCGCTTGGACTGGCGCAGGGCGGCTTTGCGGAGTTCGAGGCTGCCCTCATAGGCGCGGTCTTCGACTTCGATGGCCACCGGCCCGTCGTAGTTCGTGTCGGTCAGCGCCGAGAAGAACTGTCCCCAATTCACGTCGCCCAAGCCCGGCAGTTTCGGCGTGTGCCACTTGAAGCCGTGAACGCCGCGTTCGTACACCGCGTCGACGTCGATCCGCGTGTCCTTGGCGTGAACGTGAACGAACTTCCTGCCGAACTCGCGAATGCAGCGCACATAGTCGATGTATTGATGGACTAAGTGCGAAGGATCGAAGTTCAACCCAAAGTTCGGGCTGGGGATCTCCTCGAACATCCGCCGCCAGATCTCCGGCGAGTGGGCCAGGTTTTTGCCGCCGGGCCATTCGTCGTTCGAGAAGAGCATCGGGCAGTTCTCGATGCCGATCTTCACCCCCTGATCTTCGGCGAACTTCACCAGCGGCTTCCACACGCGCAGGAACCGCGGCCAGTTCTCGTCGACGGTCTTCTTCCAGTCGCGCCCGATGAAGGTGTTCATCACATTGACGCCGAGCATCGCCGAGGCGCGGATCACCCTCTTGATGTGCTCAATGGACATCTTCGCTTCGTCTTTGTCGGGGGTGAGCGGGTTCGGATAGTAGCCCAGGCCCGACAGCGAGACGCCCTTCGCCGCCAACAGGTCGTTGATGCGGTTGGCGTCGCCCTTGCTGAAGTTTGTGCAGTCGACGTGGGTCACGCCGGCGTAGCGGCGTTCGGCCTTGCCCACGGGCCAGCACATCGCCTCGATGCACGAGAAGCCCTCCTGGCGGGCGAAATCCAACACCTCTTCCAGCGACAAATCGGGTAAAATCGCGGTTACGAATCCGAGTTTCATGCTGGCCACCTCCATAGCGCAATGAGTTGGGCCCTCAAATGTCTTTGTGTAGGGAGTCCCGCCTTCAGGCGGAGAAACTCATCCGGAGCATACTCTCCGGCTCGACGCATTCCGCCTAAAGGCGGGACTCCATACACGACGTTGTGGTTCAATCGGCAATCGGCGATCGAAAATCGGCAATCACTTGACCTCGACCCACTTCTTCAACTTGTTGCTCTTCGCGATGGCCTCGCACAACACCAGCTCGCGATGGCCATCCTCGAACGTCGGGAAAAGATGCGTCTTCCTGCGCTTGCCGCCGGCGGCGATGCAGTCGTTGATGTCGCGATAGAGCTGCTTGAACGTGTCGGGATAGCCTTCGTTGTGACCGCCGGGATAGCTGGCGAAACGGGCCGCGGCGGGGGAGAGGAGCGAGGGGTCGCGGATCATCAACTCGTTCGGTTTGTCGCGGTAGCCGATCCACAGTTGGTTCGGCGCCTCATGGTCCCACGACAGGGCGGCGTTCTGCGCGGCGATCTCGAAGCGCAGCGAGCACTTCTTGCCGGCGGTGGTCTGGCTGACCGTCATCGCGCCGCGCGCTCCGCCTTGGAAGTGGATCATCACCGTGCCGTAATCGTCGGTGGTGATCTTGACGGGCATTGTCCTCACCGGCGCTTTCTTGCCTTTGCCGCTGAAGGTTTCGACCTCGCCGAGCGGGCGTTTGCGGATCGGGTGGACGGTCATCAGGTCGGCGCAGACGGCTTCGACTTCGAGGCCGGTGATGAACGTCACCAGGTCGAGCCAGTGCGTGCCGATGTCGGAGACCGCGCGCAGTTCTCCGCCTTCTTCGGCCAGCACTCTCCAGTTGTAGTCCGTGTCATACAGGAGCCAGTCCTGCACGAAGCCGCCGAGGACCGAGAAGACGCGGCCCATTTGGCCGGAGCGGAACCGCTCGCGCGCTTCAAGGCACAGCGGGTAATAGCGTAGGTTGTAATTAACCGCCGCCACCCGCCCCGACTTCTTCGCGATTTGGACAAGCCTGGCGCTTTCCTTTGAGGTCATCGCCAGCGGCTTCTCGCAGACCACGTGCTTTCCCGCCGCCAGCGAGCGCGCCGCCTGCTCGAAGTGCAGGCGGTTCGGCGAGGCGATGTGCACGCAGTCGACCCGCGGATCGCCCAGCATCTCATCGAGCGAGGCATACGCCTTGCGCAGGCCCATCTTCTTGGCGGCGATGCGGCTGGCTTCGGGCGAGTAATCGAGCACGCCGATGACGTCGGCGCCGACCCGCCGCAATCCTTCGACGTGCACCGGCCCGATGAACCCGGCGCCAATGACGGCGATTCCCAGTTGGCTCATGGCTGCGGCTCCCTGAAGAGAGAAAATGAGAATGGCGGAATCCGACGGGCAGAATCCGAAATTCACGGGACGGAATCAAGGAAAGAAGAAAGAAACCCCCGGCCTACGGCGCCAACTCCCGAATGCCCTTCCCTTCGTGGGCGCATCTTGGCACGGCTGCCGCCGCGTCAATCCATCGACGCAGCGGCAGCAATATCAAGATGCGTTCTTTCGGCGCTCTCGCGCCGCGTTTTTCCGAACGCGCCGAAACCCTTGACACACGGCGGGAGTTCGCGTTCATGATACGCGCGACAGGCGAGGGGCGTGGCGCTGGGCGCCCCGCGGCGCGCAGGGCGGTTCGCGACGCGGCGGCCATGCCCCGAGCGCGGGGTTGCGACGTCCCCAGTTGGTTGTACTTTACTGGGAGAGGCTGTATCGACTATGAAGCGCGCTATCGCTGTGTTTGCCGTGTTGCCGGCTTTCGGCCTGGCGTTTTTCGCTCCCCGCGCCGAGGCCGCTTACGGGCCGCCGACGATGAACTATGTCGCCGACGTCGGCGGCGGGTCCGTGAATCTGGGGTGGACCAAGCCGTATAGCACGCCGGCCCAGTTCCTGGGGTTCTCCTGGGACATCTACGGCGGATTTTGGGTCCCCTACGGGTATGGAAACTCGATGTGGTATCCTTTCGCCTCGTCGTTGCGCAGGGGGAACATGGTCCTGAAGAACACGGGCGCCTACCATGTGTGGATCTCCAGCCAGTATTCCAACGGCGCGGTCTACGCATGCGCGAATCCCTGGACGGGCACGGTGTACAGCGGCGTTCCCCACACCCCGCTCGGCGTCACGGTGGAGAGCCTGGGGCCGCAGAACATCCGCCTGCATTGGCGGCCGGAGTATTACGGCACGTGGCTGGACCAGGCGATCGTCTATTGCGCCGACGAAGGCTGGGTGGACACGAAGGGCGCCGACGGCCTGGGGCAGTGGCATTTCACCGCCTATCCCAGCGCGGATTTCCTCAACGGCGCGACCGATTTCTGGGTCCACAAGGGCGGGGCGTTCACGATCTTCCTCAACTTCAAGGCGTGGGACGGAACGACCGAGGGCGCGTTCGCCAGCGTCGATTTCGCGACCGCCGACGCCTGGCCGGAGAAGACGGCTTACTATGGAACGTATGTCGGCCCGATCCAGGTCCAGGCCACCGTCCACTCCCCGCTGGGCGATTTGCCCGCCACGGGGTCGCCCACGGCCACGGTAAAGGTGACCGAGTTACGCAACATCCCTGGCACGACCCTCTATAGCGCCTCGGGAACGGTGACGCTGAAAGGGACGGTCACCGCCGGCTCCATTCCATACGACATCGACTATACCGACGACTTCACCCACGGGGATGGGTTCGTCATCGACCGCAGCACCATGACGTTCAACTACGACAGCGAGAGCGGGGGCACGGTGGTCCACATCGCGGCCTCGATCACGACTCAGAAGGCCACGGGAAACGCGACGTTCAGCGGCGCCACCCCGGAGGGCTGGCCGCTGGACGGGACGGGGACGTTTGAGTTGACGCGGCAGCCGTGAGGGCGGGTTCTCGTTCCTCGTTTTCGGTTCCGAGCATCGAATTGCGGGATGCCGGCGCGGGGCGCGGGGGTTGTCTTTTGGGTTCTTTTCGTTCTTGCTTTCGTCCTTGCTTCTTTGCTTTTCTCTTTTCCAATGAACGGAACTCCTCTTCGCCCCTGGCACGCCGAACACGGCGCCCGTCTGGTCGATTTCGCCGGCTGGGAAATGCCGCTGTATTTCTCGGCCATCCTGGAGGAGCACCACGCCGTTCGGCACGCCGCCGGGCTGTTCGACATCTGCCACATGGGCCGCCTTCGCCTGCGGGGGCCGCGGGCGACGGATTTGCTCCAGGCGGCGGTCACCAACGACGTGGCGCGGCTGGTCCCGGGTCGCGCGTGCTACGCGCTGCTTTGCACGGCGTCCGGCGGGATCGTCGACGATCTGATTATCTATCGTGAGGACGAGGGGTTCCTCGCCATCCCCAACGCGTCGAACCGCGAGGCGGTGGTGGCGGCGTTGGAACGGCTGCGCGAGGAGGGCGGATGGGACGCGGAGATCCTCGATCAGACCGCGGCGCTGGGGATGGTCGCGCTTCAAGGGCCGGCCAGTCTGATCATCCTCCAGAAGATCGCAGGCGCGCCGCTGGACGATTTGCGCCGGTTCGCCATCCGCCCCGCGGCCGTCGCGGGAATCGAGTGTCTCGTGGCGCGCACCGGCTACACGGGCGAAAATGGCTTCGAGGTCATCGGTCCGGCGGAACGGACCCTGGAGTTGTGGCAGGCGATGCTGGCGGCGGGCGACGCCGAGGGGATTCGCCCCGCCGGGTTGGGCGCGCGCGATTCGCTGCGCATCGAGGCCGGCTATCCGCTGTATGGGCACGAGTTGACGCTGGAGACCGATCCCCTGACCGCCGGGCTGGAGCGTTTCGTGAAGCTGGACAAGACGGACTTCCTCGGCAAGGCCGCGTTGCTCAAGGTCAAGGAGCGCGGCCTGGCGCGCGCGCTGATCGCCTTCGAGATGACGCAGCGCGCGGTGCCGCGCCAGGGCTGCGTGATCGAGCGCGGCGGCGCGGCGGTGGGCGAAGTGACCAGCGGGTTGTTTTCCCCCACGCTGAACAAGGGCGTGGGCATGGGCTACGTCGAGTCGCGCTGCGCGGCGCCGGGCGTGGAGATCGCGGTGCGGATTCATAATAAGGTTTTTGGCGCGCGCGTGGCCGCACGGCCGTTGTACCGGCGCGAAGCATAGAGGGCGTTCCACGTTCCGGGTTGCTAAAGGCGGAATCATGAGGGGGCGGAATCACCGCTGCTAGAGCCGGTCTTTCATTATTCCGCCCCCCCCATTGTTCTGCCTTGCTCTCTTGCCGTTCGTCGGCTCGACAACGTGAACTGTGGCGCCGCCCCATCAAACCCGAATGCCAAACGCAAGGACATGACCCATGCCGAATTCCACTCCGCTTCGCTACATGAAGAGCCACGAATGGGCGCGGATCGAAGGCGACCTCTGCGTCGTCGGCATCACCGATTTCGCCGTCGAGCAGTTGAACAAGGAGATCGTCAACGTCGATTTGCCGGAGGTCGGCGCCGCGGTCAGGCGGAACGAACCCTTCGGCATCCTCGACGCCGTCAAGGCCGCCTTCGACCTGTACGCGCCGATGAGCGGCACGGTGGCCGAGATCAACACGGCCATCCTCGACGACCCGACGCTGGTGGCGAAAAGCCCCTATGACGACGGCTGGATGATCAAGATCCGCGTGAGCGACCCGGCGCAGGCCGCGGATCTCCTGGACGCGGAAACGTACCAACGCCACATCGAAAGCGAAGCCCGGCATTGAACCCCTTCCTCGGCCACACCGAAGCGGAGCGCAAGTGCCTGCTGGAGACGATCGGCGAGGAGTCGGTCGAGTCCCTCTTCGACCATCAAATCCCGGCGGAATTGCGGTTTCACGGCGACCTGCCGATTCCGCCGGCGCTCGCCGAAGGCGAACTGTTCCGCGTGGCGCGCGAGCGCGCGGCCAAGAACCTGCCGGGCGTCGGGCCGCGGTCGTTCCTGGGGGCCGGCATTTACGATCACACGATTCCGCACATCGTAAACCACTTGGTTTCTCGCGGGGAATTCCTGACCTCCTACACGCCCTACCAGCCGGAAGCCAGCCAGGGGATGCTCCAGGCCATCTTCGAATACCAGACGATGGTTTGCGAACTGACGGGCATGGACATCGCCAACGCCTCGCTCTACGACGGCTCGACCGCGCTGGCCGAGGCGGCGCTGATGGCGCTGGGCGCGGCGCGGAAACGAACGAAAGTCCTCGTTGCGCCCGGCGCGCATCCGCAATACCGCGAAGTCCTGGGCGCCTACTTGAAGAACCTGCCTTACGAAATGGCCCTGGCGCCGGCGGCTGAGGGGCGCGTGGACGCGGCGGCGTTGCGCGGCGCGCTCGATGAAACCGTCGCCGCGGTCGCGGTGGCGCATCCCAACTTCTACGGCCTTCTCGAAGACATGCCCGCGCTGAGCGAAGCCGCGCATGCGGCCGGGGCATATCTGATCGTGGTCTTCGATCCGATTGCGCTGGGGGTTTTGGCGCCGCCGGGCGCGTATGGCGCCGACGTCGCCGTGGGCGAGGGACAGGCATTGGGCATGCCGGCCTATTATGGCGGCGACACGCTGGGGATGTTCGCCTGCGCGAAAGAGTTCATGCGCAAACTGCCGGGGCGGTTGGTAGGCGAAGCGCGCGACCGGAACGGAAAGAAGGGCTACGTGCTGGCGCTGCAAACGCGCGAGCAGCACATCCGCCGCGAGAAGGCCACCTCGAACATTTGCACGAACCAGGGGTTGAACGCGTTGAAAGCCGCGATCGCGATGGCCGCCTGGGGGCCGCACGGGTTGCGCGACCTGGCCGAAGCCAGCTGCCGCATGACGCGCCTGCTGGTCGAGCGCCTGGGCGCGCTGGCCGGCGCCCGGCCGGCGTTCCCCGGACCGTATTTCAAGGAATGCGCCGTGCGGTTCGGGGCCGACGGCGACGCGCTGCATGCGCGGCTCTTGGAGCAGGGCTTCCTCGCCGGCCTGCCGCTCGGCGCGTTCGACTCCTCGCTCCGGGACTGCCTGCTTCTGTGCGCGACGGAGACGAAAACGGCGGAAGACATCGAGCGCTTCGCCGAAGCCGCCGCGCGGGCGGTGAAGGCATAGCGCCAGCGGTTGAGCGGCGCCGGCGCCGCGAATCTCACGCGAACACCCCCGGGATCTTCGCGTCGCAGTTCGGGCACGCGCCGCCGGGTTTCAGGTTTGAACGCGTCACGTAGCCGTAGCGCTCGATGACCGGTTTGCCGCACGAGGGGCAATACGTGCTTTCGCCTTTGTGGCCGGGCACGTTGCCGACGTAGGGGAAGCGCAGGCCTTCCGCTTTCGCCATGTTGTAGTTGCGCTCCAGCGTCTCCACCGGCGTCATCGGCAGGTTCTCCAGCTTGTAGAGCGGGTGGAAGCGCGTGAAGTGGATCGGCACGTCGGGCCCGAGCGTCGCCTTGACCCACCGGCACATGTCGCGGCATTCGGCCTCGCCGTCGTTGAGCGTCGGGATGATCAGGACGACGATCTCGAACCACACGCCGGAGGCTTTGAGCAATTCGAGAGTCGCCAGCACGGGCTTCAGTTCACCGTGGCAGACGTCCTTGTAGAACTGCTCGGTGAAGGCCTTGAGGTCGATCTTGACCGCCGAGATGTGCTTGCACATCTCGGTCATCGGCTCCTTTTGGATGTAGCCGTTGGAGATCATGACGGCGTCGACGCCCTGCTTGCGCGCTTCGACCGTGGTGTCGAAGGCGTATTCGAAGAAGATGACCGGCTCGGTGTAGGTGTAGGCGATCGACGCGCAGCCCTTCTCTTTGGCCAGGCGGACGATGTCTTGCGGCGTCGCGTAAATGTACTCGATCTGCTCGGGGCGCATCTGCGAGGTTTGCCAATTCTGGCAGAACTTGCACTCGACGTTGCACCCGGCGGTGGCCAGCGAGAACGCCTGCGAGGCCGGGTGGAAATGGAACAGCGGCTTCTTCTCGATGGGGTCGATGGCCAGGGTGCACGGGCGCGAATAGACCAGCGTCTTGTATTGGCCGCCGCGGTTTTCGCGCGCCCCGCAATACCCCCGTTCGTCGCGCGGCACGGTGCATTCGCGCGGGCACAGCTTGCAGCGGATGATCTCGCCCTCGGCCTGCCAGTAGCGCGCGTCGGCCACGCAGCGTTCGTCGTACTTGCCGGAGTCGGCCGGACCCGGCGCGGCGGCGGCGGTGGTGGCGGTGGACAGCGGGGCGAGTCCGCGTTTCAGCGCCCATCCGCCCAGCGCGGCCGCTCCGCCTAAGGCGCACGCGCCGCCAAGGACTTGGGCGAGAAACCGGCGGCGCTCCACCGGCAGCGCATTCCATTTTGCCAGCCAGCCCGACGCCTTCGCCGCGGGCGCCGGCGCGCGGTCAATGAAATCGTGGCTCTTGTTCATGGGACCTACCTCGAGCTCTCTACTACTTCCTCCAAAATGAGGCCGAAAGTGGCACAAACAGTCTTGTCTGTGCGTCTTCTCGGAATTGGATCAGCGCACAGACAAGACTGTCTGTGCCACTCAAACATTCACGCAGTCGATCCTTTGCAGGTCGCGCTCGCCGAGGCCGTATTGGGCGGCCACGTCGAGCCACTTGGGCGCGCGGCCGGACTCCGCGATCGACTTCAGGCCCGCTTCGGCGCGCTTGGCGTCGATCATCCCCATCGCGGCCACGTCCAGCGCCACCGGATCAACGCCCAGCAGCAGCGAGTTCTCTTCCCACAGCCGCTCGGGGCGCAAAGTCGGCCCGCCGTCGTATTGGGCGTTGAGCGCGTCGCACACGACCAGGCGCAAGCGAGTTCGGATTTGCGGGAAGTTGTTCACGTCGGCCACGTACGGCGAACAGGTGTTGTCGTGGTATTTGTTCGGATTGTGAATCGCGCCGTAGAAGTTCTTCAGGCCGACGCCGAGGCCCGCCACCAGGTGGTCTTTCACGATCGGCACGTTGATGTGCGCCGTGCACAGATGCGATACAAACGGCGCCAGGCAGCTGCCGACCTGGCCCGAATTGCTGATGTCCGCGTCGTAATGGCCGTCGGTCCCGACGCAGTGCACGCCCGTGCGCGCCGAGGTCAGTTGGAACCCGGCGCGTTGGAGTTCCGGGCTCTTCATCTCCCAGATGTAGATGTTGACATCGGGCACGCCGGCCAGGCGCAGTCCGCGCACGATCTGATCGACGACGGCCGGATGGGTCGACATGCGCGGGCCGGCCAGGCAGTTGACCTTGAGTCCCACCACGTCCTTCGGCGAGAAAAGCGCCTTCCACGCCGACGCCGCGTCGTTGGCGTTGGTCACGCGCATCAGCGCCTTGTCGAGCATTTGTTGAAGGCGGGCGGGGTCGAACTGCTCGCCCTGGACGCGAACGGCCGGGTCGTGCGCGCGAACGACCAGCGCCCGTTTGGCGGGAGCGGAGGCCGGCGGCGGTGCCCCGGCCGGGCGGCCTATGCGCACGGCGGCCATCGCCGCCGACAACCCCGCGGCGGTTCGTAGAAAATCCCTGCGATCCATATCCACATTCTCTCTCAGAAACCTGGAGTATGGAGTCCCGCCTTTAGGCGGAATGCCGCGAATCGGGCTGACATCGGCAATCGCACATTCCGCCTAACGGCGGGACTCCATACGGCCTTTTTGTTCGTTTTCGTTTCGGGTCCGGGCGAGCCGACCGGCCCTACTCTTCTCCAAACACCTGGGCGGTGAAGCGTTCGATCCGCGCGTCGTGCCAGGCCTCGGGCGGGAGACCGGCTTTGCCGCATAGATTCACCAAATACTGGTTCAAATCCCATTTCTGCTCGACGGGCACCTGCGGCAGGAAAATCCCGCTGCGGCCGCTCTTCTGGATCGTCAGACCGTCCTGCCCGATGCGGATCTGATCCGTGCTCTCGATTGGGCGCGTCGGCGAGCGGTCGACCGTCCGGTCGGGCGTCATCAGCGCCGAGATCTCCACGTGAATGGCCTCCAGTTCCTTCTCGGTCAGCGGCGGGAACCGCGGGTCGCCGAACGCCGCTTCGTTGGCCATGCGCGCCACGTTGACATAGAGCGGGCCCGGCGCCGTGATGCAGCCGATGCACCCGCGCAAATCGCCCTTCTCCTGGAGCGTGACGAACGCTCCCTGCGGCGCCATCAGGCGCGGCGTGATGTCGTAGTTCGACAGGCGAAACGGCGTCGACGAACTCATCTTCGCGGCGATCACGTCGCGCGCCAGCTTCAACAGGGTCTTCTGCTCCTCCGGGGTCAGGTCCGAGCGGCTCCACGCCGGCGCCACCCAATCCGGCTTCGGCGGCAGGGCGGCCTCCTTGCCGGCTTCCTTCAGCGGGTCGACGAACGCCAGCGCCACGTAACCGACCGAGGGGTCCGTGCCGATGTTGGGTTCGCCGGAGCGCTCGCGATGCAGGAAGACGCCCTTGGTCTCCTTGCCCAGGAGGTCCTGCAGGACGCTCAACGGCGCGTTCCCGCAGATCGTCGCCCCCGTACGGGAAAGATGATCGAGGAAGCCGTCGAGATTACGCTCGACCAGAAAATACGCCCCCTCGGCGTCCAGGGCTTTCAGGTTCTCCGAGATGTCGCTGCGGAAGGGCAAGTAGCCATAGTTCGTTCCGTAGTGCGTGAAATCGGAACTGCCCACCAGGAGGGTCTGGTCGTCGACGAGCGGACGGATGCCCTTGGCCAGGCGCTCGCATTGCTCGGCGGCCTTGGCGGGATCGCGCTCGTCGATGCCGCCGACGAGAATGGAAACCAGTTTGAACTCGCCGAGGACGCTCTGGAGGAAGGGCAACTGATTCTCGTCGCTGTGTTCGGTCGTGTGCGCCGCCGCCATCGTTTTGAACCCGTCGGCCTTGAGCAGCGCCTTGACCGCGTCGCGATCGACGGGGATGCGTCCCAGCGGCGTCTCGTAAGCGTCCACGTCGAGAACCGAGGCGCCGTCGATCGGGTAGCGATGGCTGATGGCTAGAATGATGACGCGCGGGATCGGCGGCGCTTGCGCCGCCTGCGGGATCGGCTGGCCGCGCAACAGGCGATAGGCGTAAGCGGCCGTGGCGCCGCTATACTGGTAGCCGGCGTGCGGGACCGTGATGGCGCGGATGCGCCCGGCGGGCGTCGGCCCTTGCTCGGCGGCCTTCAGGAAGCCGTCGATCTGGGCGCGCAGTTCGGCCGGGTCGGCGGGGAACCATTGCCCCGCGCCGGCGCAGGCGTGGACCCCTCCGCCCTCGCTTGGGGCCGTCGGGGCGCACCCGCCGACGAGCCCGAGAGCGATGACGCTCAATGCGATCAAGGAAAACAAAAGCGCGCGTTGCCACCGTGCATGCCGTGACATGGGTCCGCTCCTTTGTGGCGATGCCATAACCGGGCTTGAACCAAATACCATAATACGTGAAACACGCAATGGCGGTCTATGATGAAAGTCACCAAGTCGCCGAGAGCGGTTTGGCGGAAGGGGGGATTCCCTGGCGGACTCAAAACCGATTTCCTGGGGGACCGCCGTTATTGCGGTGTCGCGTTTGCGCTGCCTTCCGCATTCTTACAGCGGTGGATCTGTCCAATTTGCTTGACGGCGGAATGGGTCGGCTCGATACTCAGCATGGAGACTCGGCTCGTGGGTGGCTCTTCGGGGCGACCTTTCGAGCGTTGTCTCCTTTTTCTGTTTAGGGCACCTATCAGCTGGAATGCTGATGCGGCGCCTACAGGTTCGCGCCACAACGGAATCGAGTTAAGCCGCACTTGCTCAAACCTTGATTACGAGACATGACTGGCCGAGAAGGCTGAGATCAGAGGACCAGCCGGTACGAAGGAGAGCTGCCCCGACCAAGGAATAGACCTGCGATGTGCAGGTTACTGCATTGGCCATTCGGGGGTCGGGCAATGACGTCACGAATGCTTCAACCGCCAGCCTTGCATCCGAGACGTGGTTGCCTCCCTTGCGACCTCCCGAGACGAATGCCTCCCAGATCAGCAGGCTGGGAGCAGCCCGAATGAAATCCTCCCACGCGACGAAGACGCCTACGGGTTGAGCAAGATCCCCTCGGATCTCCTGGAGCACCCACGCGACCTGTACGAGGCCCGTAGTGAGCGCCACGCAGCCCGCCCTTGCGCTCCACGCGCGACTCCCTTCGCCAGGGCGGGCGCATGTGAGAGCTGATTCCTCCTTCATGAGCGGTACGAAGAGCGGGCACTCGAACCCAAGCGCGACTGCCCGGCCTGCACCCAGAAGGTTCGCGACGTGGTGTGCGAGCGTTGATGGATCTCGCCCTTCAACACCAGCATCATCGCACCATCCGAAGTGTTTTTGCGTGACCGAGCCAATGTCGGCACAAACCACAGCAGGCTTCAAGGCTTCGCCCCCTATCACGATTCAGTTAAGTGCGCTTTCTCGCAAATACGGTGAGACACCGCAATTCCTCTATTAGAGACGTCTTTCTTCTTAGCCGGGCTTTAGCCGGCTCCCCTTTGCACCCGGCTTCAGCCGGGGTGACTGCCGCTTCGTGGCTTTTCGACCGGGCTTCAGCCATGACCCATTTTCCTCGACGAATTTCCCCTGTTACAGGCCCGGCCAAAGCCGACCAAAAGGCGCCGACGGGCCAGTAATGCCAAAGCCTGTCCGAGAAGCCGCGCTGAAGCGCGCTGCCCGGACTCTCACCCTTGGTCACCCCGGCTAAAGCCGGGTGCAAAGAGGAGCCGGCTAAAGCCCGGCTAAGAACGCCGGCATAATCGTCAGACCTCCGGAATGCTGAGGATACGCCATCGTATTCATGAGCTGGCGGACTAGGATTTGACCGCAAGTCCGCGGCATAACACCGAACACCCGCCTTCCCGCAATCCGGCGGCGCCGCTGCTAGGAGCCGGAAGGCCGGGTCGAGCCATAATGCTGAAGGTCGGACTCGACCATCTCCTGGACCAACTGCTCGAAGGAAATGGTCGGCTCCCAGCCCAGTTCGCGCCGGGCGCGGGCGGCGTTGCCGAGAAGGACGTTCACTTCGGCCGGGCGGTAGAGCTTCGGGTCGATCTCCACGTGGGCATTATAATCCAGGCCCACCAGTTCGAAGGCGCGCTGGAGGAAATCGCGGACGGAATAGTTCTCGCCGGTGGCCACCACGTAATCGTCGGGTTTGTCCTGCTGGAGCATGAGCCACATCGCGCGCACGTAATCCTTCGAGTGGCCCCAGTCGCGCCGCGCGTCGAGATTCCCCAACGCCAGCGTCTTCGCCAACCCCAGTTTGATCATCGCCGCGTGGGAGCTGATCTTGCGGGTGACGAATTCGAAGCCGCGCCGCGGCGACTCGTGGTTAAAGAGGATGCCGGACACGGCGAACAGCCCGTACGCCTCGCGGTAGTTGCGCGTCAGGTGAAAGCCGGCGACTTTGGAGATCCCGTACGGCGAGCGCGGATGGAACGGAGTCTGCTCGTCCTGCGGCGAATAGGCGACTTTGCCGAACATCTCGCTGGAGCCGGCGAAATAGACGCGGCACTGCGGCGCGCAATCCTTCAGCGCCGCCAGCACGTGATGCGTTCCCTGGATGTTGGTGCTCATCGTCGAGAACTCGTCCTCGAACGAGTAGGCGACGTAACTCTGGGCCGCCAGGTGGTAGCATTCGTGCGGCCTGGCCGCCTCGACCATGTGGAAAATGCTGGAGAAGTTCTCCAGCGACGCGCAGTGCAGTTGGATGCGGTCGAGGATGTGGCGGATGCGATACATGCGGTGCATGGGGTCCTCGAGCGCGACGCGGCGGACCATGCCGTGCACCTCGTAACCCTTTTCCAGAAGGAATTCGGCCAAATAGCTGCCGTCCTGCCCGGTGATGCCGGTGATCAGCGCCCGCCGCGTTTCCGCCATGTCGATTCTCACCGTGGATCAGGATGGATGACGCGATAGGGATGCTACCCAGCCCGGCGCGCCGGAGTCAATCGCGGATCGGGCGCGCAGGGCAGGCCCCCGATCCTTCACAGAACCGGTCCGTGGGTTGAAGGGATCTGGGCAGCCCCAGACGTTTGCGTTGGGCTGTACTTAGGGGTGAATCGGGCGGGACGAAAACGCGCGCGGATCGTTCAGGTCGCTCGTTTGTCCGCAGGTGCAGGCGAAGCACACGGGATCGGGGCGGCCGCGGCGCAGTTCCTCGCGCAACGCGCGAAACGCCGGCCCGTAGAAAATCTCGCGGAAGTTCTGCCGCTCCAGATTGCCAAACCGCCGCCGGTTGCGCAGTTCAGAACAGGGAAGCGTCTCGCCGTCGGGATAGACGACGATTTG
>JAPLSS010000198.1 GCA_026398515.1 Candidatus Sumerlaeota bacterium
CCCGCCGTCCTTGTAATACGGCGCGCACAACTCCTCGAGCCGCCGGTCGAACTCCTCTTCCCGCAGCACTTGGTTCAACTTCGCGTAGAACGGATGGCCCGGCGAACGCGCCATCTGCTCGCTGGCGATCCACATCTCGCCTTGGCGGTCGGAGTCGAAACTGCTCAGCGACATGGAAAAGAGTCCTTTGCACGGAGAAGAGGAGGAGAAAATCGGCATGCCCGATTGACTCTGGTAATATGTCTTATATTTTGTGCGAAGTCAAACATTATTTGGCGTTTTTCAACGGGCTGCTAACCACAGAGTCAACAGAATCAACGATTGAACCGATGCGGGCCTGAAGCGACTCCGGGCCTCAAGTCTGTTCGACGGCTGTTCGGCAGGCGTTTAGACGGCGTTCGCAGGTTGCAAAAAAGTTGCAGCGTTGGGAGAGTCACACGCTGCGTCAGATGAGTTCGCAGGAGAGAGATATGAAGCGCTTACTGGTCCCATTGGCGGGCTTGACCCTTCTGTCCGGAGGAGCCGGTCAGACGGGTGAGATTCCCATCACCGTTCATGCGAATCGCCTAGGCGGCGAACTCAAACCCATTTGGCGGTTCTTCGGGTATGACGAGGCCAACTACACCTACGGCGAGGAAGGACGACGGATGCTGGCCGAAATCGCCAAACTGCGCCCACAGCCCGTCTATATCCGCTGTCACAATCTGCTGAACAGCGGCGCCGGCGAGGCGTGGCTGAAGTGGAGCAGCACCGGCGTCTATGACGAGGACGCGCAGGGGAGGCCGGTGTATCGATGGGACATTTTCGACCACATCCTCGACACGTATCGCGACAATGGCCTGAAGCCCTACTTCCAATTCGGCTTCATGCCCAAGGCGCTATCGAGCCATCCCGAAGACTATGCGCCGCCGAAGGTCATGACCGGCAGTCCGCGAGGCGTCACCGGCGGCGGCGCGTTCTATCCTTCCAAGGACTACAAAAAATGGGAGGCGATGGTCGAGGAGGTCGTGCGGCATTGCGTCGAACGGTACGGACGCGAGGAGGCGGAGAGTTGGTGGTGGGAGATGTGGAACGAAGCCAATGCCAGGAACTACTGGCGCGGCACGCGCGAGGAGTTCCTTCGGCTCTACGATCACACGGCGGCCGGCGTAAAACGCGTCCTGCCCCATGCGCGCATCGGCGGACCCGAAGTCGCCCGCTCGGGCGCCGCCCGCCCCGAAGAGAAGACCGGATTGACGCGCGACTTTCTCGAACACTGCGCGCGCGGGACCAACGCCGCGACCGGCGGCAAGGGCGCTCCCTTGGATTTCCTGTCGTTTCACGCCAAGGGAGGCGTTTCCTTTGTCGACGGGCACGTGAACATGAACCTCGGCAATCATCTCAAAACCATCGACGAATTCTGCGGCTTCGTGGACGAGTTCCCCGAGTTCAAGAAACTGCCGGTTGTCATCGGCGAGTCCGACCCCGACGGCAGCGCCGCGACGTCGGCGAAGATATCCCCCGAACGCGGCTATCGCAACACGGCGCAATACGCGAGCTACACGGCGGCGACGTTCATGCGCAAGCAAGACGTGGCCGCGCTCCACGGCATGTCTCTCGAGGGCGCCATCACGTGGGCCTTCGTCTTCGAGGATCAGCCGTGGTTCGAGGGCTTTCGCGTTCTGGCTACGCGCAACGTCGTTTTGCCGGTGTTCAATGCGTTTCGCATGTTCAGCCTGTTGGAGAAACAGCGCGTGGACGTCGAGAATCCGGTTCGGCGCGGCCTCGACGACTTGATGAAAAGCGGCGTCCTCGCGGCGCCGGACGTCGACGCGGTCGCCACGCGCGGCGAGCGGTCGCTCGCGGTCCTGGTCTGGCACTATCACGACTCGGCCGCGCCGGGGCCGGACGAGAAGGTCGCGTTGGCGCTTGCGGGATTGCCTGCCGATGTCCGCCTCGCGGAGGTCAGCCACTGGCGTATCGACGCCGATCACAGCAACTCCTACACGGCGTGGCTGAAGATGGGCTCGCCGGAGAACCCGACGGCCGAACAGCAGACCGCGCTACGGAACGCGTCGGATCTGGCTCTGATCGAATCGCCGCATGCCATGGAAATCCGAGAGGGGGGAATCTCGATGCGGTTCGCCATGCCGCGCCAGTCCGTCTCGCTCATTCGTTTGAAATGGTAGAACGGAGAGTCGCCTGTCCTTCAGACACGCAACGTGAAGAAAGGAACTCACCCGAATGAAGACGCTTTGCCGGTCCACTGTTGTTATCGCCTGCTTGCTACTTGGCGTGGCGCCTTTTTCAGCCCTCGCCACCGCCCCTCAGACCTCCTACCCGATTTTCGGCATCCTCGGAACCGATCCCGCGCTGCAAGGGAAAGAGAGCGCCCCCCAGGGACGGGAAGCGTTTGAGCCGATCCAGCAATACAAGATTATCTACATGCACCAGGACGCCGTCCTGGAAGCCGTGCGTGACGCGAAGATCCAGTACGGCTTCGACACGCGCGTGCTTGTCTACATGGGCGGATTCACCACCAATCGCGGCGGGGCAACCCTCATTGAGCAACAATATCGGCATGCCGTGGCGATGATCGATGTTGCTACGCTGGCCGCGGCCATTGACGCCAAGGCGACGGAGATCACGGCGAGCGTGCCCGCCGACGGGGAGTTCCCCATCCTGGCCAGCACCGCCGATGTGAGCGACCCCAAGGACTCGAAGCAGTTTTGCTTCTGGATTCGCGTGGACGACGAACTGATGAAAGTGGCGGAGGCCGACGGCAAGACGGGACGACTGAGGGTCGTTCGCGGGTTCGATTCTCAGGCCGCGGCGCACAAGGAAGGCGCCACCATCCTCGCCCCCTGTTACGTGGGCAATCGCGATCAACTCGACGCCATGCGCCACACCAACAGTTGGCCCGGCGGCCCGGACTATATGCGCTATGCCCTCGATCCGGCCAGCGATGACGCCCAGCGGTTCAAGGCCAGCTACATCATCGAATGGATGAAGTCCGGCTATGACGGCGCGTGGCTGGACACGTTCGAGCCTACGATCTTCAATATCTGCGACCCCCTCGGACGAAAAGTCGCCATGGCCTGGGATTTCCGAAACGGACGCCGCCACACCATGGAGTCCAACGTAAGCGCCCTCCAGGAGATGGTGCGCGGCGTGCGCAAGAAGGTGAAGGAGGCCGCCGGGCGCGAGCCGTACATCGCGGCCAATAACGTCGCCAAGAGTTACGAAACCGGCGGCAAACTGCTGCTCGCCTCTCGCGACCGCCCCGGACTGCTTGACGCCTATTGCTTCGAGGATTCGTACCTTAGGCCGAGCGGCGGCACACGAGCATTCTCCCCTGTGTCCAAGGACAAATGGACTCAGAATGTGACCAATGAACGCGACGCCGCCCGGGACGGTTTGCGCGCCCTGTGCATGATCGGGCCGGCCGGATGGGTCGCGGCCTACATCAATCCCTCGCTTCCCAACTACGATCAGCTCGTGCGCTTCAGCTGGTGCTCCTTCCTCCTGACAGTGACAAAGGAGCGGACCACATATTTCGGGATGCCGCTTCTCATCACGAATCTCGATGGGAAGGCCGGCTTCCTGCCGCTGGCGCCGTTGTTCTTTTATCCAATCGGCGATCCCATTGACGATGGCGGCATCGACAGTTTCACGCAGGCGGATTCCGGCGTGTATCTGCGCACGTTCACTAATGGCCTGGTGGTCGTGGCGCCGCCGGGACTGGAGACGGCGGCGACCGTCGCGATTCCCGCCGGCTATCGCGATCCGAAGACCCAGGAGGAGGTCCGGCAGCTCACGTTGAATGGCGGCGACGGCGTGCTCCTTCTCAAAGAGCTGGGGAAGTAGCCTTAAGACATGGCCTGTGCGAAGGAGAGAGAACCTGGTAGGCTTGAAATCAGAGCGCCTGCGGCGCTACAAAGGGCCTGCGCACGAATAGCTGCTCTAATTCCGCCCCTGTTGCGGCTTGATCGTGTAGTTCCATTCGCTGTGGAATTTGTGCGGGCAAATCTGCAGCCTGGCCATGTCCGCATCGCTCACATGAATGCCGGTGTCATAGTGGTGGGTATCCAGATGCGCCCTCACCGTCACCCCGCCCTTGGTCGTCGTGTTACTGATCAGATTGACAATGGTCTGCAGGCTTCGCAAGGGCGTGCCGCGCCAGTTTTGCGTGATGAAGCTGAACAGTCGGTGCTCGATCTTGTTCCATTTGCTCGTGCCGGGCGGGAAATGGCAGACGGCCAGAGGCAGGCCCAACTCGTTTGCCAAGTTCTGCAGGGCCATCTTCCACAAGCGGCTGCGGCTGCTGTTGCTGCCGCCGCCATCCGCCATGATCATGAGGCGCCGGGCGCGGGGAAACCGGCGCTGCCCCATCTCTTGCCATCACAGCAGGATGCTGCGCGCCGCGAATTGCGCCGTGTCATGATCGACGCCCCCATTCACCCAGCCTTCGTTAGAGGCGATGTCGTAGACGCCGTACGGAATCGCCTTGCCCAATTCCTTGTCTTGAAAGTCATGAACGCGAACTCCCTCGGGGCGCCCTTTCTTTCGGTATTCCTGGCCGGCATTGTAGAAATCCCCCACCATCTCCTTCTTCTTGGTGTCCACGGAGATGGCGGGCTGCCGGGACCGCTGGGACTTCCGCACTTGCGCGTTGAGGTATTCGAACTGCGCGTCGCGATCCGGATGGAAATTTCCCTCGCGTGTTTTTCGGTTGGCCTGCAGGCTGTATCCGGCCTCCCGATTCCCAGGAGAGTTTCTGAAGGAAGCCAATACCTGAGTGGGAGCGACGCAATGGAGAACGAAATGCCTGTCAACCGCCGACGCTATCGTGGCTGGAGAACGATTCTTTTGCTGCTTGGCGCCTTCGCCGGGCTGGCGCGAGGGCCCGTGCTCGGCGCGCCGGCCGGGAACGCGCCGCTGCGCATCCGGTCCATCAATCTCTATGATCCTTACGCCACCGGGGACCAACGCTGGCCGGCCAGCCGCGAATGCCCTACGTTCGAGGCATGGATCGATCAGCTCGCCCGGAACGGCATCAACGAGGTCGTGTTGAGCGCGACCATGTTTCCCCCCATGGATTTGGTCGACCTGGCGGCCATCGGCTATCCCGAGGCGGTCGAGTATCCCAAGGAGAACGTGGAGGAGCGCCGCGCCACGCTCGACCACAACGCCGCCTACGCGGCCTCCAAGGGCGTCCGCCTTCTGATCGCTGGATACGAGCATAATTGCCCGGCCAGGTTCTACTTCGCCCATCAGGAGGAATTGAATCCCGGCGGACGGTTCACGGAACCGATGAGCAAGCATGCAGGGCTTTCGGAGAAACGGATTCAGAAGGAACGCGTGGTCGGCAATATTTCCTGGAATCGGCCGCTCTATCGCAAATTCTGGACAGACTCGTATCGCGCGCTCTTCGAAGCGTTGCCGCACGTGCCGGGCATCCGGCTGACCTACGGCGAATGGGCGTGGGCGTACGAAGACACGCCGCATGACGAGAACTTGCGCGATTACCTGGCCAACGCCTGGCAAGTGGTGCGCGAGGCGCGCGGGAATACGGGAGTCCTGGAATTGACCGATTGGTACGTCAAGACCGCGGAACTCGCCAATGAGAATTGCCCGCGCCCACTCGTCATGGCCAAGGACAGCGGCAGCGACGCCGGATCGCCGCTCGTGGCGCCGTGGGTGCAGGACTACGTCAAGGCGGGCGTGCCGTTCCTGGGCGAACTGGACCTGAGCAATTCGGAGAACACACGGCCCATCCTCTGGTTCGACCCTGACTTCATCCGCGACCGCGTTGCGAACCTCGCCCAGGCGGGAGCCGAGGGGTGCCGCGCGCGCACGGGCGAGCCCGGCCATTTTGTCACCAGCCTGGAGTATTGCGCGGTCAAAGCCATCGCCGCCGAGGGCAAGCCGTTTTCGGCGGATGACGCCATCGCGGTTCTGCGGCCGCGATTCGGCGATGCGGCGCCTCACGTTTTCCGCGCGCTGGAACGCAGCGGCTTCCTGTTGCGCGAATACACCAAACTCTACTCGGGCCGCTTGCCGTGGTGGCAGTCCGATGCCGTGTCAATCAATGCTCTGGCCACGGGTTTTCGCGGGTTCCAGGGCTTCCTCGATCCGCTCGACCACTTGCGCCGCGACGCCGTCGGGCTTCCCGACTATATCAGTTATCTGACCACCGATGCCGCGCACAAAGCCGCATATGAGTCTCGTTGGCGAGAGGAGCATCTGCTGCCGCCGCCCGTGATCCTGGAGCGAATCCGCGCGGCGGGCGTCGCGGCCCGCGACGAAGCGCGCGCGGCATTGAAGGCGGCGCCGCCGGAGACGCTCGCGGACGACGAGGAGCCGCTCCAGGAACTGGCGGCCAGCGCCTTCATGGCCTATCACGCCTCGCGCCTGTTTGGCGCGTATGTGGAAATGGCGACCGATTACTGGCGGCTCAAGCAGGGCGACCCAGACGCCGCGCTGCGCGGCGACATTCTGGAAAAGATGGACCAGGCGGCAACCGAGTGGGCCATTATCGGCAGGATCGGCGACGCCTGGTTTCCAAAATGGATCAATGCCCCGTACGCCGAGGAGAAATGGCGCAATCTCGCGGGCAATCTCAGGAATGGCGTACGAATCCCTTACGCAGGACCGAAGGCGGAGAACGTCATCGTTGAATCGGATCTTCCCAAGCCAACCAAGAGATCTTCAACGATTTCAGAGAAAGCCGATTGATCTCTCGTGAAGAGTCCCAACGTGAGGTAGGATGTAAGACGCGTCGAGGGGTTGGCGCGTAGGCAAAACCAAGGACCCGTTCTGAAGAGTCCAGCTCGGTAGGCCGCCGCGACAAGGAGCCCTGACAGACACCGCCCGCGCACGACACGCCAAAAGCGCCACCCCCGCCCTTTATTCGGACAGCGGAAGGCGCCGTCCTGGCGTTTACAATTCAAGGAGATTGATGTGACGACCTTGCAGCCGAAAGCTCGCAGCAGAAACTCCCGCTGGAACCTTGCGAACGATGACAGTAGTCTCCGTGCGGTCGCTTGCAGAGAGCCTAATGACAGCAATCATCCATCGCAAGCCCTGATCGCGGAAAGCGCAAAGAGGGCGGCGGAGGGATCAGGCGCCGGGACGATACGTCGCCCGCGCGCTCTCTTGGCGTTTGGCAACGACCACCAAGGCCGCGCCGATGGCCAGAAACAAACCGGTGACACACAGGCCCCCGGCAAACCCGAGGCGAGTGTCCCGAACATACCCAATGATGTAAGGGCCGACGAACCCGCCGAGGTTGCCCACCGAGTTGACGACCGCGATGCCGGCGGCGGCCGCCGTCCCCCGCAGACGAGCCGAGGGCAGCGGCCAGAACGCCGACATGGCGCAGAAGACTCCAACGGCAACGAGAATGAAACCGCACACGGCGACGTAGAGGTTGACGGTGAAGGCGCTCAAGACGAAGCCCACCGCGGCGGTGAACATGGCGGCGCCGGATGGCGGGGTGAAAGAGAGCCTTCGCGAGGGGGAGATGAGGCTTGTGGCGCCCCTCCGCGTCAAGCGTCTCCTGAAGCCAACGGCTTTGATGGGGCTGGAGCCAGCGAGCATTGGCGGGACGGTCGGTCAGGTAGAACGGAACAACGAGGCCGACGAGAATACCGGGCACGCCCTCGACGATGAAGAGCCATTGCCAACCATGCAGGCCAGCGAAGCCATTGAGTCTCATGACGAGGCCGGAAAGAGGAAGGCCCAAGACGCTGGAAATGGGGATGGCGGCGACGAACAAGGCCGTTATGCGGGCGCGAGTGGCGGTGGGGAACCAGTAGGTGAGATAGAGGATCATCCCCGGGAAAAAGCCCGCTTCGGCCAAGCCGAGGGACACGCGCAGGGCAACGAAACTGACGGGGCCGCGAGTCAGCGCCATGGCCGCGGAAACGATGCCCCAGGAGATCATGATGCGGCTGATCCATCGCCGCGCGCCACAGCGGTCGAGGAGCAGATTGCCGGGAACTTCGAAGAGGAAGTAACCGAGAAAGAACGCGCCGCTTGCGAATCCATAGAAGGCATTGCTAATCCCAATATCGCCGTTCATGGTAAGCGCCGCGAAGCCGACGTTGACACGGTCAAGGAAGGCGATGAAATACAAGAGCATCATGAAGGGGATGAGGCGCCACGTGATCTGGCGTATGACATGATCCTGGCCAGCCAAGTCCATCTCAGCGACGCGATCCATAGCGCCCGTTTCCCCCGCGGAATTCTCCTTCTTCATAACTACTTCCTTTCAAAGGAGTCCAGCGCCGTTGCTCTGAACGTCTCGCTCGCATTCCTGGAAAGTCGAGGTCTCCTCACAACGCGCGCGCAGACGTCACTCCTGCTCGCCGGCGGAAGCATTCTCTGGCTGGATTTTTGCCGGTTGGCCCTCGCTCGGTTGGTTCTTGCTCGCTCGGCCTCTTTGAGGTTTGCGGGCGTTGGGCGCGGAGGCGCGCCGGCCTTCGTCGGAGACGCGCGCGGTCCATTCGTCGATGAATCCCAACAATTCCTTCTCGACCGCGGCCATTTCCGGCTTGCCATGCAAGTTGTTCACTTCGAGCGGGTCGGTCTCGCGGTCGAACAGCATGTCGCCGAAGTCCCGGTAATCATGGGTATGATTGGGCGTCTCCAGCCAGTGGCCCAGTTTGTAGCGCCGCGTGATGACGGTGACCGGAATGAGTAGTTTCACGATTCTCTCGCTGTCATTCCAGTTGATTCGCAGCCGCATGCGAACGATCGGCTCGTCCGCCTGCGCAAACACCTGCCACCGCAGAGTCGAGGCGCCGAGCGTCATGGCATTCATCATTCCGGCGCGCAAGGGGCCGGCCTCGATCGGTTTCCAGGGCGAAGGGGACGTGAACTCCCC
>JAPLSS010000471.1 GCA_026398515.1 Candidatus Sumerlaeota bacterium
GTCAATCCCGCCATCCTGCGCGACCTCGTCGAGCAGCAGAAATCCGTCCAATCCGCCCTCGCCGCCGCCTATGCCGACTGGGAGCGCCGCGCCGCCGACCTGGACGCCGAAGGACTAAGGACAAAGGACTAAGGACAAAGCCCGACGCCGTCATGATTCAGCGGGCCATGATTTCGCCATCGTTCTTCCCGTGTCTTCCGTGTGTTCCGTGGGCGGCTTTCTCCTCTCCGTGGTCGCGCGCCCAAACCCGCCAAGATTCATGTTGCGCTGTCATCATCCCCACAGATAATGCCGAATAGGTCTGGCGGTTTCCCCGGGAGCGCGGGTGACCTCGCCCGCAATGAATCCTAATCGAAACAAAGATAGGCGATAAGCATTAGGAGTATGACCACAATGACGAAGAAGGCCCCCATCACGTCGACGACAATCAGAGCGCTGTTGTATGCGCTATGTTTCTGCTTGCTGAACGTCGGCGCCCGTCTGATGGCGGCGGATTGGCCGCAATGGGGCGGAACGTCCGGCAAGAACATGGCATCCGAAGAAAAGGGATTGCCGGATTTATTCACGCCCGGGGAAAAGGATGTGCAGACCGGCACGATCAAAATGGATACAACGAAGAACGTGCTATGGGCGCGCAAGGCTTGCGTGAAGACGTTCTCCACGCCCGTAGTGGCCGGCGGCAAGGTGTTTCTTTGCGGCTATGGGAAAAACAAAGGGGGAATGATCGCATGCATGGACGAGCGGACGGGGCGCCTTCTCTGGCAGTGGCAGGACGCCAAGGAACAGTCTCCCTCCAACCTCAAGGTCAAACCGGAGAGTTTCGGGATCTGTTCCACCCCGCTGGTCGATGGCAACCGATTATACGTCGTCGATTTCGATTGCGAAGCGTTGTGTCTGGACGTGAATGGGGAGCCCGACGCCGCGGGCGGCCGCAAGGCGCGCGTCCTTTGGACGTGCAACATGAAACAGGTGTTCAAGACCAAACCCGCCGATACGTACTGCGGTTCGTGTATGATTGATGGCGAGATACTTTATGTCCCCACCTCCAATGGCGCCATGGGCGGGAAACTCTCATCCCCGAACGCGCCGAATGTCGTTGCCTTGGACAAGAACACAGGGCGGGTGTTGGCCACGGATGCCGCGCCGATCGCCAAGCATCTGTTGAAAGGGCAGTGGTCGTCCATATCCCTGGGAAAGGTAGCGGATCGCAATCTGATTTTCTATGGCGGCGGCGATGGGCGGTGTTATGCGTTCGAGTCCCTGACGATGGCGCCCGAGGAGCGGGTGGAACTGAAGTGCGCCTGGTCCTATGATTGCATACCCGCGGACTATACGGCGCTGGGGGGCGAGTCATTCTGGGGGCGCTAGTACCGTGGCGACGCGCGGCGGGGGAATACGTTGAACAAGAACGATGGAACGTTTTTGGGCATGAGCGAGATCATCGGCACGCCGGTTTTCTATAACAATAAGATCTATGTGGCGATCGGCCGGGATGCCGCCATGGGCCGCGGCCGCGGGGCGCTACACTGCATCGATGCGACCAAGTCGGGGGATATCAGCGCCACGGGGAGGGTGTGGACGTATCAAGGTCTGGATAGATCGCTTTCGACCGTGTCGATTGCGGACGGGCTCGTTTACATCGCCGATGTGGCGGGACGTTTGCACTGCCTCGACGCGGAGACGGGGCAATGTTATTGGATTCATGCGTGCAATTGCGAGATGACGTTGGGTTCGACCTTGGTGGCGGATGGGAAGGTGTACATGCCAACTCAGAAGGGGCTGTTTATCCTGAAGGCCGGCAAAGAGAAGAAACTACTGGGCCAGATCAGTGTTGGCGCGTCGATTTATTCCACTCCGGTCGCGGCCAACGGCGTACTGTACATTGCATCATCCGGCGGTTGGCTTTGGGCCGTCCGTCAGGCCACATCCCAGCCGTAAACACGGCGCGTTTCGCATTAGATTGACGCCCTACTCCATTTCGATTCATCGCCTTCTTCCCTTCATTCCCAGAGATTGGTTGACCGTTCGGCGCCGACCGGCGATCATGCGCGCCCAGCGGCGTTGTTCAATCCGCCATTCGCCCGCCTCGGGCCACGGGAGGGTCTTCCGCCATGCAGTTCCGAACACCGTGGTACAAACAGGCGTTCCGCCAAGTGCACATGGATTTTCACATGCCTGAATTCCCTCGGGAGGCCATCCGCCGCTTCGACGCGCGCCAGTTCGTCGACCATCTCGAACACGGCAAGGTGGCGATGATTGCCTTGTTCGCCAAGTGCCACTTTGGGAATTCGTTCTACAACACGCGCGTCGGGCACAAGCACGCCGGCCTCGAGCAGGATTTCCTCATGGAGACCGCCGCGGAGTGCCGCCGCCGCGGCATTCGTACTCTGGCCTATTACAGTTTGTGCTGGGAAAAGCGCGCCTGGGACGAGAACCCCGACTGGCGCTGGCAGGACCGCGAAGGCAAGACCCACGGCGCCGACCAGCCCTGGGGATGGGTCTGCATGAACACGCCCTACAAGGACGAACTGGTCATGCCCCAGCTGCGCGAAATCGCCGAAGGCTATCCCGTCGACGGTTTTTGGCTCGACATTCCGATTCCCGCGGGCGGCGGCCTCGGCCCCGCCAGTTTGTGCCATTGTCCTTCGTGCCGCGCCAAGTGGCGGACGCAACTGGGCATCGATCTGGCCGCCGGCGTCTCGCCCGAAATGGCGATGCGGCTCGACATGATGACGATTGAGCAATACCTGACCGAAATCCGCCAGATGATTCAGGAGACGAACCCGGAGTTGGTCGTCGCTCTCAACGTCGTCGGCCGGGCGACCATGAACCGGCGCGTCAAAGAGCTGTGTGAGATCGGCACGTGGGAAAGCCAGCCGCACGGCAACGACTATCTCTCGCACAGTTTCGCCGTCCGCACGGGCCGCAACGACATCACCGACCTGCAAACCATGACCGTCCGCTTCTATCAGCACTGGGGCGACCTGACGCTCAAACCCACGCCCCAGCTGATCACCGAATGCGCCTCCATCATCGGCAACGGCGGCGTGGTGGCGGTCGGCGACCAGGTCGGCGTGGACGGCACTTTGCAACCTCCGGTGTACGACACGCTAGCGGAGGCGTTTGGTTTCATTGAGGAGCGCGAGAAACTCATCGCCGAGGCCGAGCCGGTCCGCCACGTCGTCGTTCTTCTGCCGGTCCCCGATGACAAGTTGCCTTTTGTCGCCGGGCTCGCCAATCCCCGCGCCGATCAAGTCATCTGGCGCGGCGCCCACAAGATGCTGGTGGAAAGCCACATCCAGGTCGACGTGGCGTACTCGGCCCTGGAGAGCGACCTGTCGAAATGCCCGATGATCATTCTTCCCGAGCCGTGCGCCTATCCAAAGGACGTCATCGACCGCCTGCGCGAATACGTGCGCCAGGGCGGAACGCTGGTGGCCGTCGGCTCGTCGCTGATCAAGGGAGGCGCCTTCGCCCTGGAAGACGTCTTCGGCATCCGCTTCATCGAGCCGTTCTCCATGCCGCGGCCCGCCACGCCCGTCATGCACTTCGTTCCCGCCGCCGCGGTGCGCGGCGAGACCGCCGACATCGCCTTGCAGCTGCGCGGGCAGACGTTCAAGGTCGTGCTCGATGGCGCCGAGGAGCTCGCGGCCATCCACCTGCCGCAGGCGTGGTTCCAGCCGCCCCAGCGCGCCTTCCGCAGCCCCTATTCGCCCGCCTCGCGCGAGCGGTCGCCGTTCCCCTTCGCCACCGTCCATACATTCGGCAAGGGCAAGGCGGTGTACGTCGCCGCCAGCATCTTCGAGACCTACTGGAGGACGTGCCATCATTGGCTGCGGCAGTTCATGGACGCCCTGCTGCGCCACGTCGATCCCACCATTCCCTATCGCGTCGAGGCGGCCACAAACATTGAAGCCAACTTGATGAGCCTGGGGTCGGACCTGTTGCTCAACCTGATCCACTACCAGATCGCGCACCAGGGCGGACGCGAGGCGATCTCGGCGATCGAGCGAGTCCATCCTGTTCACGACATCGCCTGCGAAGTCCGTTGTAACAAGGTGGACGCGGTCGTTCTCGAGCCCGAAGGCCGCTCCATCCCGTACACGTTTGACAACGGAATCTGCCGCTTTGTCGTGCCGGAGATCCAGTACATGGCCATGGTCCGGCTGAAGCGTTCGTAGTGACGCCTTCAGGCGTTTGAATGGAATGGCGAAGCGTTCGTAGTGACGCCTTTAGGCGTTTGAATCGAACGGCCGAAGCAAACGGCTGAAGCCGTCACTACGAACTCAGGGCGTCTTGAAATTCCACGAGCTTCAACGCTCCCTGCGGAACCACCCACAATCAGGAGATGATATCCATGAGACATTCGCGGCCGATTGGCGTGACGATGCTGGCATTCGCCTCCCTCGCCTGCTTTGCTTCCGGGGAAGCGCCCATGAACGCTGATTTCTATGTGGCGCCCAACGGAAGCGATCACGGCCCCGGCACGATCGAGCAGCCCTTCGCCACCTTGGGCAAGGCGCGCGACGCGGTCCGCGAAATCAAAACGCGCAAGGCGGATTCCGATATTCTCGTCTTGCTGCGCGGCGGAACGTATCCCCTGCGCGAGCCGGTGGTGTTCTCGCTGGCCGACTCCGGCGCCACGTCGCAGACCCTGACCTACGCGGCCTATCCGGGAGAAGAGCCGGTTTTCACCTCGGCAGTGAAGATCGGCGGATGGAAGGAGTTGACGGACTACCCGGCGGCGCTCCCCGACAAGGCGCGCGGCCGCGTCTGGGCGGCCGACATCCCGGAAACCAAGGACGGGAAGTGGCGCTTCCTGACGCTTTATGACGGCGCCGAGCGGCTGCCTCGCGCCAAGACGGGCTTCGATCCGACCACGCCCATCCCGCCGGGCAAGAGTTACATGGGGAAGTACGACAATGAATTGCATTTCCCCCCCGGCGCGCTGAAGAACTGGCCTAACCTTGACGACGTCGAAATCTCCATCGTGCCGCGCGCCCGATGGCAGCACAACATCCTGGGCCTTCAGTCCGTGGACGAGGAGAACGGGGTCGCCATTCCCTCGCTGCCCTGCACCTATCAAATGACCAAATCCCCCCAGCGCTCTCCGTCCTGCTTCGTCGAGAACGTGCTGGAGGCCTTGGATGAACCGGGCGAGTGGGTCCTGAACACGCACGAGGGACGGCTGTATCTCTGGCCGAAGGGCGCGGAGCCCGGCCCTGACATTCAAGCGCCGTGTCTGCGGGAACTGATCCGCGTGGAAGGCGGCATCGATTATGACGGCCCGACCGACACGCCCGCGAGGAACCTGGTGTTCCGCGGCCTCACCCTCACCATGGGCGACCGGTATTCCTGGAGGAAGACCGACGCCACCACCCATTCGGAGTGGGACCTGTATGACAAGGACACGGCGCTCCTGCGGCTCCGGGGCGCCGAACATTGCGTGATCGACGGATGCCGCTTCGTGATGAGCGGCGAGACGGCGATTCGGCTCGATCTCTACTGCCAGAACAACGAAGTCCGCAACAACAGCATCAGCCACATGGGGCGCGCGGGAATTGTCCTGTGTGGGTATGGCTTGGGGACCAAAGACGTCAACAAGAAGAACACCATCTACAATAACCACATTCATCATATTGGCGAGTTGCATTGGAATGGGATCGGGATCTACGTTTCGATGAGCAGCGAGAATCATATCGCCCACAATCTCATTCATAACACGCCCTTTAACGCCATCGCCCTAACGGGCGTCAAGTTCTGGCTGCTGAAGGACCGATCGAACCGCGAGTCGCTCCTCGTGCGCTACGACGAGATCGGGAACGACTACTCCTTCAAAGCGGTCCTGCCGTTCATTCACACGCGGAACAACCTGGTGGAGTATAATGAGATCCACCATGCAGTGGGAGAATTGGGCGACGACAACGGCGTGTACCTGAACACCTGCGGGCCGGGAAACGTCATCCGGCGGAATTACATTCACGATCTTTCCGGCAAGTTCAAGGACGCCGCCATCCGGACGGACGACTGGGTCAACGGGACCGTCACCGCCGAGAATATCCTCTATCGATGCGTCGTGGCCGGGGTGACCCTGAAGCACACCAACGACATCCTGAACAATTATATCATTGATGTCCCGGAAACGGGGGGCACACGGACATATATCCAAGTGCAAGATCCCCCCAACACCGACGCGAAGATCCAGAGAAATATCTGTTACGATTCCGGAAGGTATCCTACCTATCCCATCCAATCTTCGACCAGCCCGAACAAGAAAGTCTCCCCGCTCCTTCAGAAATGCGCGGTCGGGCGGAACCTGTTTTACTCGGCGGGCGATCCGGGCGTCTGGGCAAGGATTCCGAAGGATCAGAAGGTTCTCCTGGGCGACAGCGTCTCCGCGGACCCGCTGTTCATGGACGTGGCGAAAGGGGACTTTCGGCTCCGTCCCGATTCCCCCGCTCTGAAACTGGGGATCGTTTCGCTGGACGTGAAGGAAATGGGGTTAACCCGTGAGTATCCCGAGCGATTGCGAACCAAGGACTCGACCATCCGCACGCCGTAGCGCCGCGATTCCGGGGAGAGTCGTTCGTGGCTCATGGCGCCTCGTGGGGGAAGTGTTTGAGATAGAACTCGACCATGACGCGCAAGTGGCCTTCCGGCCCCTGTCCCTTGTATTCGCCGGAGTGATGGAGAACGCACTCGATGCCGAGTTTGTCCATGCGCTCTTTCAGGAAATACCCGAAGCGAATGTTGTGAAGCCCCTCATCCTTGGTGGCCGGGGGCAACGGCCCCGGAGGATGAATATAATACATGATGACGGGAGGCGCGCCGGCTTTCAGGTGGTTGACCGGCGAGGCTTCCTCGTACAGCGGAAACGCCCGCTCGCACGTGAACAGATCCTCGTCGCGGCGAATGCGAAACAACGGGAAGGCCGGCCCGGCCACCCAACGGACGGTATCCGCGCCGAGGAACGTGGCGCCGACGCGCGGATCGAGCGTCGTCTGACCGTCCACGGGGCCAATGACCGCGGGACGAGTGGATTCCCGCAGGACGGGATCCGCGTTCGTCGGGTCCGCCATATCGTCAAAGAAGCCCAGCCACATCGAGATCACGCCCCCCGCGGAACCGCCGGTGATGGCCAGCGCCTTGGGATCCAGGTTATAGTCCTTCGCGTGATAGCGCAGAAACTGAACGGCCCGGGCGCAGTCGTGCAATTGCGCGGGGTATGGGTCCTGGGTCGAGTAGCGATAGTTGGCCGTCGCCACGGAGATGCCCTTTTCCAGGCAAATCTCCACCAGGGGCGCCGAGATCCATGACTTATCTCCCTGGGTGAATCCGCCGGAATGAAAATGGAAGACCAGCGGCGTCGGGCGATCGGATTTCGCTTTCCATAGATCGAAGACGTCTCTCTCGTACGGGCCGTACGGGACATTCGCCAGGTCCGGTTGCCGCTCGTACTTCCTGGGCTTCTGGTTGTCCGCCAGCGGCTTCGACGCCGGGGCCGCCACCGCGGCATCCTGGACCTTCGCCGCGGGCCGGCTGGAGGCTGACGGCTCGGCGGTTCCGCGCGTCGCGCCACTCAGGATGATCAGGGCCGGAAGCAAGCCCCTCCAAACCCACATTGACAACTTGAACGTCATAACCACGTTCCTCCAGATCATAAGTTACTTCTCGACGGGCTTGGACGCTTGAGCTCGCCCCGCCGCGGGCATGCTCATCCGAGCCGGCGCGGAGCCGGGGTGCGACTTGACGGACTGCACCCAGTCGAAGCCGGAGCTGAACCACGCCAAGCCGGAGTCCCCCAAGGTGTCCATGACCTGCCCGCGACTGTGCGACTTCACGTTCACCAGGAAGTCGAACTGATGGGGAATCATCTGCTGCACCATTACACCGTGCAATTTCTCGCATTGCGGCGCCAGCCAGTTTTCACTCTCGGTGTGGCAGACGAGCCGGATGGCCGTGCGGTCGCGAATGGCATCGGCGTTCTTCACAATCAGGGTGAAGGGGTCGTTCGCCCGGAAGTAGTCCAGGTCGCCGTCCATCGCGGAGGGGAACAGCCGCGACCACGCCTGAGCCGGCAATCCTGTCGTAAGCTCGGGGCCCAACAGGGGCGGGGCCATGATCGAAATCACGCCGAAGACCTCGGGATACTTGAAGCCGAGGTGCGCCGCGCCGAAGCCGCCCATGGAGAAGCCGTCGAGAGCGCGGCCTTCCCGCGCCGCCACGGTGCGATACGTGGAGTCGACGTGAGCGACGAGGTTTTTCACGATCACGGTCTCGACCGGGTACTGGCCGTCCCTCGAGTCGCAATACATCGTATTGCCGGCCAGGCCGTTGGGGCAGACGATGATGAGCGGCGGGATTCGCCCGGCGCGAATCGCCGCGTCCATCCGCCGGATGACATCGGCGCCGTCGCGCTTTGGCGTGCCCCCGCTGGCGTGCAGGTTATACAAAACGGGGTAGCGAACGCTCGGGTCCTTGTCGTAGTCGGGGGGAAGGTAAATGATGTAACTGGCGTCGGCATTGATCGTCGGGCTGTGGAAGGTCTTGTACAGGCCGCCTTCCGGCGGGGTCGTATCGGGATCGACCCAGTTCATGGCGCCATAGCCATACTTCGATCCCGGGGGGGCGGGATAGACGGGGCCCCCGCCGGCCGCCTTGCCCTGCGCCTTGCCGGGCATGAAGCCGGGCCGGGGTCCTTTGCCCGGGGCGAACGCCCCCTTGCCCGGCGCAGAGGCCG
>JAPLSS010000876.1 GCA_026398515.1 Candidatus Sumerlaeota bacterium
GGCCGCCCAACGCCCTGTCGACGAGCAAAAACGGCCTCGGAATCCATCATAACCTAAAGTGTTGCCATTGTTTCTCATCTATGAAATCGTCAAGGCAAGAATGGCCCGCCGGCGCGGACCGTTTTCCGACAGGCTCCTAGGGTTCCATCATCACACCATAGTAGAGCAATCGGGGAGCGGTCCCAATGTTGCTCTCTCTCATAGGCGCCGCCCTATCCGGGGCGCGCTCATTCGGTGTTTCGCAGCGCCGGCTTTTCTGTCGGTATTCGTTCGTCTTCAATTTCATTCCAACCGCATCGTCCTTGTCGGTCGTCAAACGGCGAGACATCGCCGTCAATCTTCGCGGAGGCGCGTAGAGATGCGATCTACCCGTATGCACCGTATTGCCGGCGCGTTGGCTCTCGTTGGGCTCCTAGCCGCCGGATCGTGGGCCAGGGCCGCCGACTCGCCCGACGAAAGCGCCCTGCGCAAAATGTATGACCAGGCGACTCGCCGGGATTATTCGTTCCTGGACGCTGAGGCGGCCGTCCGCGCGATGCGCGCGTGCTTCCCCGACTCGCCGGCGCTGCCGGAAATGGAATTTGAGATGGGGAAGGCGCTGTGGCGGGCGTACGAGCGCGAAGGGTTTCTCCCCGAAGGCCCAGCCGGGAAACCCACGGTGACGTTGGGCCACCTGGAACGGTTTCTGCCCGGACAGCCATACGCCTCGTTTGGCGCCGCCGGCCACGCCTGCGCGCTCTACGCCAAAGGTCTGCTCGCCCAACGGAAAGCGGACGAGGCCAAGGCGATCCTGGTGTCCCAGATCCAGACCGGCAAGCCGAGCGCCAAGGGGACGGCCTTCAAGGCGTTGGTTCTCCTGCGCGACGCGCTGCCTGTCGACGATGATCAGATTGCCTCTCTGGAACAGACGGTCTGCGGCTCCATTGCCTCCAGGAAGAACGCCAATCGGATCGAAGACGAGTTTCTCGGGCTGCTGTCCGCGGCGGGCGATCCCTCGGCCGGCTTGGCTCGCTCCTTTGCCCTGACGCGGCTGCACATGGAAAGCGCGGGGGAGTTGATCAAGGTGAAGCGTTTGGACCAGGCCGTGGTCCGCTACCGGCAGGCCGTGGCGGCCGGCGAAGCGTCTCTGGCGCAATGCTCGAACCCGCCGGCGGACGAGGAGTTGCCGCGCTGGCTGCGCGTGCGCGCCTCGCTCGCCGTGGCCGAGTCGTTCCTGGGCGATCCGCGCAAGTGCGCGGAACTGGCGGGTTCGGTGGTGAAGTACAAAGACGATCCGGCCATCGGGATCTACCGCCCCGCCGTGCAGGCGAGCCTGTTTTGGAACCAAGCGCGAGAAGACCTGGGACTGGCCCCCAAAGACGAGATTGACGCCGACTTGACGACGCTGCTGGCCACGGGCAAGTGCCGCGCCGAGGAAGTGTACTGGATCTTCGCGAAACTGGCGACGCATGCCGGCCAGCGCGGCGACACGGCGCTGGAATACCTCTATTGGCGCGACGCGCGCGACCGTCTCTATGACTTGGCCTGCACCTTCGTGCCGGCGCGCAAGGCGGCCGATCTGGAGCAGAGGCGGCCGGAGTTGAAGCAAACTCCGGCGGACGTGCGCAGCCCGGCCAACGACGCCATGGAAGCCGCGGGGCTGGCGGTCGCCGACCCGTCCCAACTTCCCAAGGCCCCGAAAGTCCATAGCAAAGCCGCGCGCCAAGCGGCCCTGAACACCCTTCCCAAACAACCGGAGGAGGTTTCCGCCAAGTTCTACAAGACGTTCACTCAGGCGACAACCGAGGAGACCGAGGCCGACGAGACGCCTTCGCCGATTCCGTAGGTTCGGATCCGTCGCTCCGCCCTGCGGGGGCGGCCTCGCAGCCCCAGCCCCCCGCTCCGTAAGCGCGTGCGCATTACGACGGGCAGCCTAACCGCGCGCTGGCAGAGCGCCGGCCGTATGGAGGGGGGGAAATCGAAGATTGGAAGAGAAGAATGGCGACACTCGCCTATTTCGCGGGCGAAAGATCTCCCAAATCGTGGTGTGAGATCGCCCCGCGAAATAGGCGACTGTCCCCCTTTCCCCTATTTCTCCCTCCTCGGTCCAACCTGGCTCACGTCGATGGGCTTAAAGCCGATCTTAAAAGCGGGCGAATCGGGCTTGAGGGAGAAATCGCCCTTCTCCGGATCGGCGAACAGCGGGTCGGCGATGAGCGAGTGCGCGTCCTGGCCCATGCTCCGCCATTTCTCCCAGGGAATCCGGCCGAACTGCGCCGCGCCAAACTCGACGGGCTCGCCGGCGGCGTTCCAATACAGGTTGTAGTCGAACAGCAATCGGAAATCGTTCGTTCGGTTCCAGAACAGGTCGCCCGTCTTCCAATAGATGATGTTGCGCTCGAACGTGAAGCTGGGTTCGGGAGCGGGCTGCGACCGCCGGAACTGGGCGTTCTCGCCCAGCGCCAGGATGTTGTTTACGATGGTGTTCTGCTGGCCGCGGTTCTGGTGCACGCCGCCGTCGTGGGTCCGATAGATCACATTGTTCTCCACGCGGACGTGGGTGGTGGTGGCGTCGAGATAGACGCCCCATCCGCCGTAGCCCGCCGGCCCGTCCTCGCGGTGGACGTCATGGATGAGATTGTTCCGCAGCACGGTCCCCGGCTGGATGCCCAAGGTGTAGATGCCGCCCATGTCGCTCAGGATGCCCCGGCCGATGTTGTAGATGTGGTTGAACTCGATGATGTTGTCCCGCGCCGCCGTCGGGCCGAACCCCCACGTCCAGCCGCAGGATATGCCCGAATACCCGGTGTCGTGGATCTCGTTGTGGGCGACCGTGTTGCCGTTGCTCTGGCCCACCCACACGCCGACGGCGCCGGCGTAAACGATCCCGATGGCGTGAATGCGGTTGTCGGCCACCACGTTGCCGCTTGTCGTTTCGGCTTCGTTGCGCGGGTAGTTCTCCTGGGTGCGGTATTGCGCGGGGTCCACGGGGAAGACATGGGGCCCGCCGGGCTTGATGATGGGATGGACTTCGCTCTTCGCGTCGCCGATCTTGACTCCGCCGCTGCCCAGGTCGGTCATCTCGTTGCCGACGATGCGGTTCTCCTTCGATCCCTTGCCGAACGACACCGCCCAGCGGCCGAGATGGGTGAATCGGCAGCGCTCGATCGCGCAGGCGCGCGCCGCGTACGCCATGACCGCGGCCGTTCCGTCCGACTCGGCCTGATTGTCGGCGAATCCGACTTCTGGCATGGACCAGTCCGCGTAACTGAAAGTCAGGCCGCGCAACGTGAGGTGGTGAACATACTGTCCCGCGCCGGCGTCGCCCTGGTAGACGATCAACTGCTCGAGACCGGGGGCGATGACCGGGGCGTGCTGCCATCGGTTCAGGTTGATCACTTCGACGTCGCCGGGGGCGACCCATTCGGGCCGGATGTCGCCGGCGCGGAACCGGAACCTCGCCTGGTTGTCTGTCGAGAGGAGGCCGTCCACCTGAAAGCAGCCCTCGTTCGGCGTTCGCGCGCGCTGGCGCCGCCGGCCGTTGACGAACAACTGGCGGAAATACCACTGGCCTTCTTTCACTCCAGGGACCTGGGCCGACCAGACGCCTCCCTGACCCTCGGTCCAGCCCGTGATCGCGCGGCCACCGCTGAGGATCGGCGTTTCGCCGGGATACGCGGCATAGATGACAGGCGCCTGAGGCGAGCCCGAGTCTTGCGGGGCGAAAACCAGCGGTTCCTTCAAGTCATACGTGCCGCCGCGAAGGCAAACCGTGATCGGCCCCGTGGCCTTCGCCTTGAGCTCGCGCACGGCGTCGCGCGCCCGGGCGATGGTGGCGAACGGCCCGTCCGTGCGGTCCCGGTTCGGTTGATCCCGGGTCCCCGACCAACCGTCGTTGCCGTCCGGGGAGACGTAGAACGCGGCTCTTGCGGCAGATTGCGATGCGGCGGGCATGGCGGCTCCTCCGGACGCGCCGCGAGGAGTGGCCTGAGCCCACAAACGACAGACTGAGAGAACCACGAAACCCAACAGGGCGAAACCGATCCGTCCTTTCATTGCATTCCTCCGCTGAGATTGGCCATAAAAGGGCACAGGTGTCGCAAAAAGGGCAAAGATAGTTTTCGCGTCTTCCAGAGCGACAACTATCCGAAGTCCGCGCCTTCGCTCGGGGGGCAGGGTGTCGGAGTGAACATCAGCCGCGCGCCGTCGTTCTCGCACGCGGGCGAGTCGCGCTTGCACGCGGCGCCGGGAGCGGAATGCCACGTCGGCCCTGAACCGCCGCCATGAGCGCCGGCCGAAATCCGCGAAACTCCTTGGCCTGAATCCACGAGCGCCTCCAAGGAGCCGAGATCACTCGACCCTTGCTCCGGCCGCCGACAGCGCCGCCTGAAACACCTGCAGGTTGCTCTCCAGCGCCTCGCGCTTGTCCGCCTTGAGCGGCTTCATGAACTCAAGGGAAACGTCGCCGTCATAGTTAGAGTCCACGAGGATGCGCGCCAGGCGATTCAAGTCGCAGTGCAAGGCGCCCGCGTCGGCGCCGCGCCCCTTGATCTTGATGTGCGCATGCACGGCGTGTTTCATGAGCTGGGCGAAGTGCGAGTAGTTGCGTTCGCGCTCCTCCGATGTCAGGTCGGCAAATCCCCGGCGGAAAAAATTGTCGCTGTCGGGAATGGCGCCCAGGGAAGGAGAGCCGATTGTCCGGACGATATATAACAGGTCCTCTAATTCCTGTTCGTCCGGGTCCGCGTCTTTGTTGGCGATATAGATGCGGTGGTTCTCAATGCCCAATTTAACTCCGTAACTCTCCGCGAACGCCAGGCATTCGCGAAAACCCTGAATATCCGTTTCGATCTGCTTGCGGCGCGCTTCGGCCGCGTCGAAGCGGCCCAGGAACACGCCGATCACGGGGCAGCCGAGCATTGCGGCGGCCAAGATCCAGAACTTGATCATGGCCACGTCGGTGCGGAATTCGAACCACCGTCCGCCGAAATTCATGTTGCGCACGTCGATCGCGCTGATCGTAAGTCCCAGGCCTTGCGCCCTGGCCTTCACCGTTTGCAAATAGGCGGAGTCAATGGAAGCCAGGTGATACCCCATAAACTCGATGCACGCGAACCCCATCGCCTTGGCGTCGTCCATCAGCGCCATGACGTCCTTTTGTCCCGAGATGATCTCTTCTTCGAAATTCCAGGTGGTGAATCCAAGTCTCATTGCCATAGTTCCTTCCGATCCTGCGGCTGCCGGGTGGGAGCGCCGAATTGCCGACGTGGCCGTCGGCGCTCCCAGGAACTCCCTACGTCGCACGACGCAAACTCACCCCAGCGCCACCTCCCGCCGCAGTTCAATGGAGCGCAATCCCGCCTCAAGCATCTCCTGCGCGATGCGGGCGTTCTCCGGATTCACCAATCCATGGAACGGAATGTCATTCCGGACGCGGTGCGCGAAGTACTTGATTGGCTTGTCCTCATGCGGCGGCAGCTGGGCCGGGAGTATCTTCTCCAGCCCGCCGGATGCCGCGCTCATGTAATACTCTTTCGGCGGGAAGGGCGTGCTGGCGATGGAGCCCAGTTCGCCGAAGATCGACATGTTGTTGCCCTGGCCGACCTGCGTCCACGTTCCCTCGATCACCGCGATCGCCCGCTTCTCGTCGTATTGCGCCGTGATGACGCCATTGTCTTCCGCGGCGAGATCCGTTTTGACTAACTTCCCCGACGCGGCCGAGATGCGGTTCGGACGCCCCAGAAGCAGCGCGGTCATGCTCGCCCCATAGACGCAGAAGTCCACCAGGGCGCCGCCGCCGTTCTTCTCCGGGTCATAGAGCCACTTCCAGAAATACTCCGAGCAGCCGATTTCGCGCGGCCCCTTGTGGCCCTCGCGGAAATGCGTCATCCAAACGCGGCCGATCCTGCCGGACTGAACGGCCTCGAACACGCCCATCAACTCCGCGTTCCACTGCGTCGGGAAATTCACCATCAGCCGAACATTGTTCTCTTTCGCCGCGCGCATCATTCGTTCGGCGTGCGCCACGTTCAGCGCCATCGGCTTCTCGACCATGACGTGCAGGCCGCGCCTGGCGCACAGTTCGGTGATCTCGGCGTGCCGACAGCTTTCGGTGAATACCAAGCAGCCGTCGAGTTTCTCGTTGTCGAGCATTGTGCTCGCATCAGCGTAGAGCGCGCTACCCTTCAACCCCAGCTGCTTCTGGATCTTCCGGAGGAGAGGAGGATTGGAATCCGCCACGCAGGCGATCTCCAAGTCCTGAACGTCCTTCGCCGCCGCCAGGTAATTCCAAATGTGATCGTGAACCAAGCCGATGATGCCGAGGCGATTGAGTGTAGCCATTGCTGTCTCCTCATGGAGGAAAATAAGGCACGCGTCTCTTCAGCATGTCTCTATATGTTGTGATGCCTATTGATTGGATCTTCGTATTGCGAAAGGCGTCCGGAGACAATATCCTCAATTTTTACCCGCTTTCCGACGGTTGATGACTCCAGGAGCGCGAAGCAGACGGCGAGATCCATCAACCCCTCGCGCCCGCTGGATTCCATCGGCCCGTGGCCTTGCGCGGCGCGGAGAAAGTCCAGCGTCTCCAGCGCGAAGACGTCTTCCACGCCCTTGGGGAAGAAGCGCTGGATCAACGCCGCCCCGGCCTTTTCGTCAAAGGCGCGCTGCATTGGAATCTGGCGCCCGTCGTTGCGAATCGCTAGGTCCTTGGCGATGCAGCCCTCGGTTCCGTAGACCATGTCGGCGCCCAGCGGCGCATGCGGC
Organism: Candidatus Sumerlaeota bacterium; assembly: GCA_026398515.1. Classification (GTDB taxonomy): domain Bacteria; phylum Sumerlaeota; class Sumerlaeia; order JAPLSS01; family JAPLSS01; genus JAPLSS01. The sequence goes on from JAPLSS010000876.1 coordinate 6,748, forward strand.
GAGCCGGCCCAGGATTGCGCGATATGGGAAACCATGCCGCCGCGGAAAAAGAGCGACGCGCAGATCGTATCGTCGCAGTCGCAGGCCACCTCCTCAACGATGCGCCCGCTCTCATCCCGGCGGCGGCGCAGCGGTTCGATGGTCTGCACCGTCCCGCTGACTTCCTCCACTTCGCCGAATAGATAGCGCCGCGCATGAGCGCCGTGCACCAGGCAATCGACCGCCCAACCGCCCGCTCCCAACAGCTTCTTATGGCGCCAGGCCGTATGGGCGACGATGTGGTCGGGCGACCAATAGCCCCCGGCGGCCACGCTGATCGAAAGCCGGGGCGCGCCGATGAGACCCTGGTCGATGATCCACTTCTTCACGCGTTGCGCCTTCTGAAACCGGAAACTTTCCGCCACGCCGAGGATCAGGCCGCGCCGCTCCGCTTCTTCGACCATCGCGCGCGCGGCTTTAATGGAAATGGCAAGCGGCTTTTCCGCGAACACGTGTTTGCCCGCCCGCAGCGCATCCAGAGCGATCACATGGTGGGTGTGAAGAGTGGCATAAATCTCCACGGCGTCCAGAGCCACGGCGCCAAGCATTTCTTTGTAGTCGGAAAAAACCCGTGGAGCCTGCGACTGGAAATCGGTCGCATAAACGTGCGGCGCGTGCATCGGATCGTTTTGCGGCCCGACGCCCTGGAACTGGCTGACGCCGCCGGCCGGCGACGCGAAGCGCAGCGCATTGTCGCGGCTCACATCGCATAACGCGGCGATGGTCACGTCGCCGAGCAACTCTTTCTCCTTGAGAAGCTTATACGCATTGAGATGCGCCGCGGCGATGTTTCCACAGCCGATGACGCCCACTTGGAAACCGTTGCCCATGTTTCGCTTCTCCGTTGGTCTCATGCATCCGAATCGTCAACAGCCCCATCGTCTTCGGCGGCCCCTTCCAACTCCACAATCCGATCATACACCAACTTCCGAAACTCATCGGACAAGCTCGCGAAATACGCCGAGAATCCCGTAACGCGCACGATCAAATCGGGATACTTAGTAGGGTTATGATAGGCGTCGCGGATGGTCTCTTTGTCGAGAATGTTGGCGTTGATCAACGTCCCGCCCAGTCGGAAGTGAGTGCGGATCAACGCCTCGAACTTCTCCACGCCGTCCTGCGCATGGACCAGTCCGGGATCGACGTCTAACTGCATCGGCGCGGCGTTGCCGAAGCCCGGCTGCACGCGCGCAATGGCCGTCGACATCCCCGTCGGCGTGAGGCTGCCTCCTTTGGCCGCGCCGGGATCGGGATTGGCGCCAAAGGAGATCGGCGCGCCCTCGCCGCGCCCGTTGGGGGTGGCCCCGGTCGCCTTGCCCATGGGAATGGTGCTGGCCCACGAGAAAAGGCCGGGAACCATCCGAAAGCCCGCGGGCGTGGGCTTGTCGGCGACGAAACGGGTAAACTCATCCACAATCCGTTCCGCCCATGAATCGCCCGGGGTCCCGCCCCGTCCGAAGCTCGGAACGCTGTTCAGCAAGCGCTGGATTCGGGTGAATCCGTTGAAATCAGAATCGACCGCCTGGAAAACCTCGTTCCACGTCAAGCGCCGCTCCTTCTCGACGCGCGCCTCCAGCGCCGCGAACGAGTCGGCCGCCGTAGCCAGCGCCGAGCCATCGACGCAAATGGTGTTGTATTCGAGCGCGCCGCAGCTGGCGTCGAGCCCTTTCTCAATGGGGCCATGACACAGCAGGTCCAGGACGAGTTCAGGGTAGTATTGGCCCTTGAACGCCATGTGAAGATCGATCCCTTCGGCGACGACCTCCACCGCCCGGCGCAGATGCCGCTGAAAGCGCCGCCACAATTGGTCGACCGACGGCGCGGCGCCGCGCTCCGCCATCAGTTCGTCGAACGCTGCCTCAAACACCTTGGCGAAGTTGACCTTGATCACGTCGCTGAAACTGTATTCGATTCCCGGCAGGCAGGTCCAATGGCAGCCCACCTGCGCGCGCCGCCGCGCCACATCCAACGGCGCGCCGTTCTTCGCGTAGCCTTGCGCGATGTTCTCCGCGCCAAAGAACCGCGGAACGCCCAGCCTATCCAAGAACAGCAATTCGACCGCC
>JAPLSS010000328.1 GCA_026398515.1 Candidatus Sumerlaeota bacterium
TCAGCCGTCTTGCCCGCGAGTTGCTCAAACGCGTAGGGATCAAGAAGGATCGGATCGCCGTTCAGCTCTCCTCGTGCATCACCAAGGACAGCTACCACGGCCCGGCCTGTCCGCACCTCGACTATCTCAAGACGCTGATCCAACGGGTGGGACTCGAGGTCCGCCAGGACACCCACATCAACCCCAGGGCCGAAAAGCGGCGCCGGGCGGGCGTGTACGCGAAGTAGCGCCAGATAAAGCGCACGCTTCTTGTGGCGCAGGCTTTCCAGCCTGTGAAATCCAGGATTCCGCGAGATGCCTGAGATCACAGGCTGGAAAGCCTGCGCCACGAAAAGGCTTCTTACTGTCTCTCTACCACCATCATCTGATGAATCGGGAACTCGGGCAGGTCCGCCTCCAGCCGGTCAGCCTCGTATTTCCAACTCTTCAATTCCGTCGCGCCGGGTTCGAGGCGAACGACGGCGGGCTTGGCATCCAGCCGCAGCGACACGTGGCACGGCGCGACCGGTGGGATATTGGTGATTTCCATCGGCGGATTGCTCTTGTCCGTCGGCAATTCCTTGCGATCGCCCGGCGCGCGGTTCACCAGATGGAGAACCCAATCCCCGTCCTTCTGGCGCAACACGGTTTCCACGGTTTCCGGGGCGTTGGTCCTGAGCAGCCTGTCCTTCTCCGGCCGCGCCTCGCGCAGAACGGCGGCAAGAAGATTCGGCGGAACGTCGCAGCCCGCGATGTTCGAGAACAGCGCGAAGGGAACGCAGAGCGCTTGCCCCTTGCCCACGCGATGCTTCGTGAATAGGGCGCTCTGCCGTCCCTGCGCATCCTGACCCGTCAGGATCGCCTCCGCCCCCGCGAGCCGAACCCGCGCGGCCTGCTGTCGCAACGAGACCGGCTTGCCGCCCACCGCCAGCGTCCAATCCTCGGGCGCCTGCGCCTTCGCTTCCACTTCCAGTCCCACGAGTTCCTTCAATCCCACGTCCGCGAAGCCCTGACCCGTCGCGAGCAGCGTCCCGCCCCGTTCGACCCAGCGGCGCAGCGACTCGGCGGCGCCGGGGCTGAGCGCCTTGGGATTCTCGACGATGAGCGCCGGGCTGCGCACATCCAGGTCCGCCAGGCGCCAGTCGGAAACCATCTCGTAGTTCAGATGGGCGCGGCACAGCGCCTCGGTGATCGGAACGAGCCGCGCGTCGGTCCGCCGGAAACACACCGTCGACGGCCCGAGAGCGGCGTAGTGGTCAGCGGTGTCGTTCAACACCGACACGTCGGGAGCACGCTTCGAGTTCAGACACCGCTCCTGCCGCGCGCGCAAGAACGGCGCGACGACCTTGGCCAGATGCTCCTGCCGCTCGGCGACCAGGCCGCTTTCCTTCGTCGGATTATCCCAGGCGAAGTAGCGTCCGCCGTTGGCGACGATGATCGCCATCTCCTGCTCCAACTGCCGGTCGGGCTTGGGCTTCATCGTTCCATCGGGGTAGCGCAGGTGGATGGTGGTCATCAGATCGAACGGCTTGTCCTGCGCGTCGTACCAATGCGCATCCACCGACAGGATGTCCGGCTCGCAGGCGCGGTCGCCGGTCAGGTAATCGACGAGCGGGTCCGGCTTCTCCGGCATGATCGTGGAGAACGCCCAGTTGAACGCGACCAGGCATCTGGGGTCGGCCTGCTTCACGCGCGCGGCGGTCTCGTGGACGAACTCGCGGTAGATCCGCCGCTGCATCTCCTTGTATTGGTCCCAGCCAGGGTCCGTCGGCTTCTTCGGCGCGTCCAGCCCGGTCTCGCGCTGAAACCTCTCGCGGCACTTGTCGCAGAAGCAGACCCACACCGTGAAGCACGAGCCGTCGAACCAGAACCCATCGGGTTGGTAGCGCTGCTGAATCTCCTGAATCATCGGCCACAGGTAAGCCTCGGCCACGCCGGAATTGTAACAGAGCGCCGTGTCCCACTGCTCGCCGTTGGCCTTGACGCGGTTCCACTCGGGCTTCTGCTTCATGATCACGCCGTCGCGCCCGATGTTGTAGTAGATCGAGAAGTGATAGCCGTCGCGCCGGGCGATGTCGCGCCAGACCTCGAGCACGTCACGCGCGAGTTTCGGCGGCGTGTGGCCGATCTGGCTGGGATAGGTGGTCCACCCCGGCCGGCCCTTGGCGTGGATCTGAATCACGTCGGGATGCGAAAGCCCCAGCAGCCGCGCGGTTTCCGCCGGGTCGGCCCCGCGTCCGACCGCATCATTCGGCCCCGTGTGATGGTCGAGGTGCAGGAGGAAGAAACTGCTCTGATACCAGTTCATCGCCGCGGCTCCCGGCGTGGCGCTCTCGACGTCAATGGCCGCTGAGGCTGCCAATACCATCAGGATGCCGGGCGCGAAGGCCCTCATTCGGTTTTTCCCGTGAGAGGTTGGATCTGGGCTCTCAATACTTCAGCCAATGGTCTTGGGCCGCAGCCCCGGGCTGCGCGATCTTCGCGATAAATCCATCGGAATCTGGTGGCGCGCCATTAAATATAAGATCAGGTCCAACCTTCACAGGAAAGGAAGACTCGGGAGATTGCGTCTCACCGCCAACATAAACGTCGATCCCGTTGAGAACGGCGGCCGATAAGCACCATTCGTCGAGGGCGCCCCCAAGGTACCCACACCAATCAAGCACGAACCCCTGTTCTCTCAGCCGCGCGACAAAACCGTCGTAGCCGCCGTTATAAGTCAGGTCAGGCCCTGATTTGACAGGGAAGGTGGCCTCCGAAGATTTGGTCGTGCCAAAGACGTACAGGCTGCCCGCATTGCCAATCCGCACCCCACCGTTATATTCCTCGTCCGCGCCGCCGAAATAGCCACACCATTCGAGGGCGCTTCCGTTCTCGGTCACTTTGCCGAGGAAGAGATCGCCTGCCCCATTATAGGTCAGGTCGGGTCCCCCGATCACGGGGAACGTAGCCTCCGACGAGGATGTGACGCCCCCAATTATGAGATGAAATGTTGTGTCAACGTTGACGGTATGAACTTGGTCGCCATCAGCGCCGCCGATATATCCGCAGTAAACCAACTGATTGCCTGTCGCGCTGATCTTGGCCACAAAGCCGTCCCCATTGCCATAGCCTTCCTCTCCGCCGTTGAATGTCAGGTCAGGACCCACCTTGACGGGAAAGGTCGATTCGGACGATGGCGTGCCTCCTCCGACATAGGCCCTGCCGCTGCTATCGAGACAGATATCAACGCCGTAGTCATTCCCCGCGCCCCCTATGTAGCCGCAATAGGCCAGGCCCGTGCCGGAGGAATTCACTTTGGCCACGAACGCATCGCCCCAATCGCTGCCGCCATTGTAAGTCATGTCGGGGCCCGTCTTGACGGGGAAGGAGGTCTCTGAAGAATTGGTATAACCAGTGACAAAGGCATTTCCATTCGCATCCACCGCCACAGCCTGCGCGCTGTCGTACCCGGCTCCCCCGATGTATCCGCAATACTGCAGCGTGGCCCCCGTCGGGCTGACTTTGGCAATAAAAGCTTCCCACCAGCCGTTCGCCGTAAGATCCGGTCCAACGGTCACGGGAAAGGCAGAGTCAGGCTCATTTGTCTGTCCCACAACATACGCATTTCCCAAGGAATCGATTGCCACGTCGTTTGCATAGTCAGAGGAACCGCCGCCGATAAAGCCACAATACACGAGGGAGGCGCCTGATGGGTTCACCTTGGCGACGAAGGCGTCGATATCGCCGTTTTGCGAAAGGTCCGGGCCGGTTTTCGTCGGGAAGCCCGTCGACGGGGCATAGGTATGACCGGCGACATAAACGCTTCCATCGGGTCCCACGGCGACCGAATGAGCCGCGTCGCCTTGGGCAGAGCCAATATAGCCGCAATACACGACCATGGCGGGGTCGAGCACCAGGGTCTGGCACGGATCGTAGGCGCCCACCTCAAAATCGATCACGGGACATTCCGCGCCATCGCAGGGCGCGAGGCGATAGCAGACAGCCACCTCTTGCTTGTTTTCGGCGGCCTTCTGAGAGTATGCGACCGGCGTGTCGTCATGGAAACCTCCGAGCGGGGTCGCGACCTCCAATTGGCCCTGCGAGTTGAGGGACACGGATGTCGCTCCGCGGTAGGCCATCCTAATCCGGGCCGGGTCCGCGCCCGGGCGGACGACAAACTCGTATTTCAGCCGGCTGACGGTTCCCCGGTAGACAAGATCGATTCCCGGCCAGAGATCCCGATAGACCAAAGCTCCGTAGGTGTGAAGACCGCTGCGCCACTCGCTCGGCTTCCCCTTGAAATACGAGATGGTCGCCTCGGCCGGGTCTTGCCCTTCAGGCCGCGCGTTGGGATTGGCGTCAAGGAACTCCAGTCTGACAACCCAGCGCTCAGTCGATTCGGAACCCTCTCGGCGGCCTGTCAGAGCGAAGGTCACGCCCCCGGGCGTGAAGTAGAGGGTCTTGTCCTGGCCCTGGACGTAGTACGCCACGCTTTGGTCCATGCGGCCCCCGTTCTCGACGAAATAGACCGGGAGTTTCCCGAAAGACTCATCGACAGCGGGTTGGACGGCCTCCCCTGCTTCATTGGCCGGGGCAATCATCACGAGGAGCAGAGCAAGAAAGGAGAGGAGGGAAACCAGGCGCCTTTTCCTTGACAACATCCCACGCCTCCATGCGAAGGAAATGGAAGCGGCCCGGATGGAACGGCCGACTTCGCTGTATGGATTATCGGCTTTTCGAAGCAGAACACGCAAGAACAATCCGGCTACATTCCGGTCTTCTGGGCGCCACATTGACCGTTAATCGAGGTCTCAATCGGCAATCGAAAATCGGCTATCGGCAAGTCAGAGCTTTCTTCCATCGCGCCCGCCGCCGAAGCCGGAATAGGGCTGGCCGGGGTCCCAGTCCGTCAGCGGCGGCGTGAAGGCGTCCAGCGGGAAGACCACCTGGCAGCGGCGGCGGTTGGACAAATAGGCCGCCTCGCACAACTCCAGCGCGCGCAGCGAACTCTCCGGGATCGTGTAGTCCGGCGCGCCGGCTTCGATCTGATCGGCCATATTCTCCAGGTGCACGCGATGGTTGGTTCGCGCGTCCGGCTCGACCTTGATGTGCGCCCCGCCGGCGTGCTTCTCATTGCTCAGGATGTATTCGCTCGGCCAGCCCCAGAACTCGATGCGGCCCTTCGCGCCGATCACGCGAAAGAGCGTTTTGCGGCCCTCGCGCGCGATTTTAACCTCGTCGCCCGTGTGCAGCACGCAACGGACGCCCCCGCGGGTTTCCGCCAGCGTGACGGCGACGGTCTCGACCTGCATCCCGTCGCGCCAGGTGCGCGTGGAGGTGTCGCACGCCGCCAGGACCGAGGCCGGCGGATCGGCGCCCACGAGGGTGACAAAGAAGTTCAGCCAGTGAATGCCCGCGTTGATGATGTCCCAGCCGCTGTTTTCGATCTCCACCAATCGCAGGTCGCCGATTTCGCCGTCCCACACGCGCCGGATGATCTCGCGCCCGTGCTTCGCGGCCAGCAGCCCATGAGGCACGGCCATCGGGATGCCTTTGGCCCGGACCGCTTCGATGATCTCGCGGCCGGCCCGGGACGTGTCGCCGAGCGGCTTCTCCACCAGGATGCCTTTGAGCGGCAGGCGCAGCGCGTCGAGGGCGATCGGCTTGTGCGACGGGGCGTACGTCGAAACGCAGACGACGTCCGTCGGGCATTGCGCGAACATCTCCTCGTGTGTGGCGAAGACCTTCGCATGCGGCCACTTGCGCGCGACCTCGGCGCGCGCCTCGGCGCGCAGGTCCGCCGCGGCCGCCAGCTGGAACCGGGGCGAGGCCTCCGCCGCCGCGATGCTCAGTTTCCCGCCGCTTCCCGCCCCGACTACGCCTACGGTGTAAATCTTCATGGGAGTTCGCTCCACCACGGCTTGTTCATTGTGGCCGGTGAATTTGTTGCGCGGGTCCTCGGAGCGCCGACGGCCCCATCGGCCAATCGCCGTCCACTTCGTCCACCTCGTCCACTTCGTCTACTCCATCCACCCCGTCCGCCCCTACGAGCCGACGCGGCCGTCGGCGCTCCCAGGAACCACGCTTCACGCGCCATTCTCGAACACATCCTTGAACCGATAGACCGGCTCCCACCCGAGCAACGCTTTGGCCCGGCGGCAGGAGACCAGCGACTCATCGCCCGCGATCGGCTCCCGCCAGTCGGTCACCTCCGGAAAGCACATCGCGGCCAGCTCGCGGCTGGGGCGTCCCAAACAGTTGGCGCTGTCGACGGCGAACAGCGTGTGCGCTCCTTCGTAGGGAACTTCAATGCCCAAGGCGAACACCAACGCGCTGTCGCGGGCATCCAGCCAGGTCCAGTAGTCGGAAACCAGGCTGGAGTGGCGCGGATCCATCCCTTTGCGCTCCAGAATGTAGTGTCGATGCCGAATCGGATCGACCACCCACGGGAGGCGGATGGACACGCTCGAGACCCCGTGCCGCTCCCAGTAGAACTCGCCGATCTCCTCCGTCACTTTTTTTGAGAAGCTGTAGGGGTCGGAGCACAGCTGCGGATGGTCTTCGTCGATGGGAAAATACCGCACGGGCAGCGGTTTGACGCCGAACTTCTGCCCCAGCGCGTTAATCGAGCTGGCGACGGCCAGTTTCTTGATGCCGGCTTCGACGCAGGCCTCGAACACATGGTACGTGCCCAGGCAGTTGATCCGGAAAATGTCCGGCGAGGAAACCCTTCCCGGGATCGGGATCGCCGCCAGGTGCGCCACCGTGTCGTGCTCCCTCGCCAACCGGCGCGTCGCGCCCAGATCCGTGCAGTCGAGAGTCTCGTAGCGCGCGCCCTCGATCACGCGCCCCGGCGTCCGCCCGCACACCGTGACCGCATGGCCGCGCCGGATCAGTTCCTTGACCACCCAGCCGCCGACGCTGCCCGCTCCGCCCGTGACCAGAACTCTCATGCAATGCCTCTCCGTCGCGCTCGCGCTCGGTTCTCGCCGTCTCTTTCAGACCGCCGAGCGCGAGCACGAGAAAAAACGCTACACCCCCAGCTCCTCCGCAATCTCCCGCGCCGTGGGGTGTTTGGCAAGGAGGCCGGAAAAGTCGTTCTTCTCTTCCATCGCGCGCTTCAACGCCATGGCGCCGCTCGCGTCGCCCAGCAGGATCGCCCCCGCCAGGCGCCCTTCGCGGAAGAGGAACCGCAGGTAGCGCGGCCCGACTTCCTCCGCGATCGCCTCGCAGGCGCCATCCGGCGGCTCGACAAGCCCGATGCTGAAGAGGTCAAGCCCCAGGACCTTCAGCGTGTTCGACGGCGGGACGCCGGCGAACTCGATTCCCGCGCCGGCCATGTTCCGCCCGGCAATCGTCCCTTGGTATTGCGAAGGCCCCCAGATGCCGTAGAGCGTCCCGTTCCATTCCGCCGCGTCGCCGGCGGCAAAC
>JAPLSS010000300.1 GCA_026398515.1 Candidatus Sumerlaeota bacterium
AGCCGTCTTGAGGATCGTGTCCAGATCGCGCGCGGGTTTCCAGCCCAGGGTCTCCCGAGCCAGGCGCGCGCAGGCCACCAGGCGCGGCGGATCGCCCGGACGGCGCGGGGCGATCGTGTGCGGGACGGGACGGCCGGCGACCTCCTCCACCCCCTGCAACACTTCGCGCACGGAGGCGCCTTGCTCGGTTCCGAGGTTGAGCGCGAGGCGTTCGCCGGCTTGCAGTTTCCGCGCCGCCAGCCAGTGCGCGTGGGCGAGGTCGGCCACGTGAATGTAGTCGCGGATGCACGTGCCGTCGGGCGTCGGATAGTCATCCCCGTAGACGCTCAGCGCGGGTCCGGTTCCGAGGGCGGCGCGAATGGCCAGCGGGATGAGGTGGGTTTCCGGCGAGTGCATTTCGCCGGAGCGGCCCTGTTCGTCGGCGCCGGCGGCATTAAAGTAACGCAGACAGGCGGCGCCAATCCCGTATTGCAGGCGGAAGCGTTCGAGCATCTGCTCGACCACCAGTTTGGTCCAGCCGTAGTGGTTGATCGGGTTCTGGGGATGGGTTTCCTCCAGTTGCGGCGTCCGCGGGTCGCCATAGGTCGCCGCGGTGGAGGAGAAGATGAACTTCTTCATGCCGTGGTCGAGGGCGACCTTGAGCAGGTTGTACGTGCCGACGACATTGTTTTCAAAGTAATCGACCGGCTTGGTGTTGGACTCGCCGACGACGATGTAGGCCGCGAAATGGAAGACCGTGGAGAACGCGCGGCCTTCGAAGACGCGGCGCAGGCTGGCCGGGTCGCGCAGGTTGGCCTCCAGCAGCTCGCCTCGGACCAGCTCGCGATGGCCGAGTTCGAGACTGTCCAGCGTGACGTACGGGATGCCGCGATCCAACAGATACAGGCCGAAATTCGAGCCGACGTAGCCGGCCCCGCCAACGATGAGAATCCCCGAATCCTCTGATGCCATACCGACCCCCCAATGCATGCGTGAGCCGCGTTTATTGAGGCAGAAGGAGGTGGGAATCAAGACAAAAGGCGAATGGGACCCGCTGTCCCACTGTCACACGCCTCGACAACAAGTTATGCGTCGGACTGAATCCGTGGACAATGAGCAGATGCGCCAAAGAAACCCGTCCCTTGATTGTATTGCTGTTTCCTGGGAGACTATGGGGCATCAAGATTGATGAGGGGCGTTCGGCCCCCCCGTTTGATCTTCCCGAAAGGAACAACTCATGAAACGGATGCCAACGATGCTGCTTATGGGGCTTCTGGCGGCCCTGGCGTTCAACGGCCAAAGCGGGGCGGCGGAAGGGCAAGGGGCCTCCGAGGGCGCCGCCCAATCCCGGCCGAACGGGGCCGCGGCGATGAAGGCGCAGGCGCTCGCCCGGCAACGCGCGCAGTCCCAACCTGCCGGTGAATGGGTGAAGGCGCATCTGCCCCGCGACCACGTGGACCTGATCCCGCTGACCGATTTGGGGAAGGGAATGTATCAGGGCGAACAGGGCGGCCTCTATCCGAACGGGGAAAACGATATGCCCGCGGAGCATCGGAAGGCCGGAGAGAGACTCGCCCGGGAGATCCGGCCGTTGGACGCCGAGGGCAAGCTGGATGAGAACGGGAAGATCGTATTCATGTCAGTGGGATTCTCCAACACGTCGCTGGAATTCAGCGCGTTCACGAAGGCGGTAGCCGAGGAGAAGGGCTTGAATCCGCATCTCGTGGCCGTCAACGGCGCCATCGGCATGCAGCCGGCGCAAGCGGCCGCGGACCCGAATTCGGACTACTGGAAGGCCGTCGACCAGCAACGGCTGGGACAGGCGGGCGTGACGCCGAAACAAGTTCAGGTTCTCTGGGTCAAGGAGACGTATCCCGGGCCGCATGCTCCGTTCCCCGCTGAGGCCAAGAAACTCCAGGGGTTGCTGGTTCAGGTGATGAACACCTGCCAGGACCGGTTCCCCAACGTGAAGCTCGCGTACCTGGCCAGCCGCATCTTCGCCGGATATTCCATAGTCGGCGGGAATCCAGAGCCGTGGTCGTACGAGTTTGGGTTCTCGGCCAAGTGGCTGATCGCCGACCAACTCGCAGGAAAGCCCGAACTGAATTACGATCCGGCGAAGGGTCCGGTGCGCTCGCCGTGGCTGGCGTGGGGGCCGTACCTGTGGGCGGACGGCGTCAAACCCCGCGGCGACGGCCTGGTGTGGCTGCGCGAGGACCTGACGGACAAAGACGGCATGCACCCGTCGGACAAGGGCGTCGCCAAGGTGGTGAAAATGCTGATGGATTTCATGAAGACGGATTCCACGGCAAAGCCGTGGTTCGTAAAGCAGTGAGCGGGGCGGGAGAACTCGGGCTGGTCGGATTCGGCGGACAGGTCAGACGGTCCGACAAGTCTGACACGTCCGACGAAAAGCGGCGGCGCGGCAGAACTCCAGGGGGGAGGAGCTGGTGTTTCATGCGGCCTAAGAGTTGGCGCAGATGCGGGAAATCCTTGGGCGTTGTAACCGGTGTCTTCCTTGTCGGCCAAATCTTTGCCGCGGAGCCGGCGTCGCGGCCTGGCCCGGCGACCACCCCGGCTTCGGCGCCGTTGGAAGGCTGGGAGTCGCTTCCCGATGGGACCCAGGGACAGGCGATGGATTTCCAGGGCGCCGGCGGCGTCGCCATCGCGGGTTACCTGCGCAAGCCGGCGGGCCCGGGGCCGTTCCCGGTGGTCGTCATGCTGCACGGCGGCGGGCCGAACAAGCAGGCTACGTACAAACTGGCGCAGGTCGCGGCGTTGCCGACGACCGAGTTCATCGCCAACGGCTGGGCCCTATATTCCATCGACTTCCGGCCCAATCCTCCGGCGATCATGGACCCCCTGGAATGGGACGACGTCGCGGCGGCGATCGCGAAAGCGCGCGCCCTGCCGTTCATCGATCCGGATCGGGTAGCGCTGGTCGGCGGCAGCCATGGCGGGAACGTCGTGTCCCACATGGCGTCGCGCGTGGATGCCCGTTGCGGCGTGATGTGCGCGCCCGCCCTGCTGGATCTCCTCGAGGTGGCCAAAGTGATCGCCGAGGGAAAGGAGGCGGTCAATCCCGCGCTGCCGCGAGCGGTCGCCGACTTGGAGCAGAAGGACGGCGCCAAGATCGACGAGATCGCCAAGAACCCAGAGCGCTACCACTACCTGTCGGCGTTTAACGAGGTGGACAAGGTTCGTTTTCCGTTGTTAATCATCAACGGACGCAAGGACGACGCCTCGCCCATTCCGATCATCGACGCCTACGTGAAGAAGCTCCAGGCGGCCGGCAAGGAGGTCGAGACGTTCTACGCGGAGAACGGGCCGCACAACTTCTACTTCGGCTCCGCTACGAATCCCGAGACACAAGAGGCCTGCAAGCGAATGGTGGCCTTCATTGGCAAGCATTTCAACGCGAAGTAGGCCAGCCTTGCCGAGGCCGGCTTCGAGGCCCAACGCCCTGGGAGGCCAAGTCGCTGGGGGTTCCTACGCGGGCCTTGCTGCCCGACTATCGCCGGTTCTTCGAAGTCCAGATCGGTTTTCGGCGCGCAGAGGAACGGCAGTCCACCCCGGATGCAGTTCCCGAGCGGAGCCGAGGGGCAGGGCGGACCTACTCAGGCCAGCGCTTCCCGGTATTGCAGCTGGCACAAGCGCCGGTAGATGCCGTCCTGGCGCAGCAGTTCGTCGTGCGTGCCGGATTCGCGCAGGCGGCCGTGGTGGAAGACGAGGATGCGGTCGGCGCGCTGGATGGTGGAGAGGCGGTGGGCGATGACGATGGCCGTGCGCCCTTCGAGCAGGCGGCGCATGGCGTCCTGGATCAGCGCCTCGGTTTCGGTGTCGATGTTCGAGGTCGCCTCGTCGAGCACGAGGATTTCGGGCGAACAGGCCAGCGCGCGGGCGAAGGCGAGCAGTTGCTTTTGGCCCACCGACAGCGTCGCGCCGCGTTCGAGGATTTCCTGGTCGTAGCCGCCGGGCAGGCGCCGGATGAACGGGTCGGCATGAACAACCTCGGCCGCGCGCCGGGCCTCTTCCGCGGTCAGCCCCGGACGCGCCAGGCGGATGTTTTCGCCGATCGAGCCGTGGAAGAGGAAAACGTCCTGCAACACGACGGCCAGGCGGCGCCGCAGGTCCTGCTGCGCCATCTCGCGGATGTCGACGCCGTCGATGCGGATCGCGCCGCGTTGCACGTCGTACAAGCGTTGCAGCAAACTGATCAGAGTCGTTTTTCCCGCGCCGGTCGCCCCCACGATGGCCAGCGTCCGGCCGCGCTCGACCGTGAAGCTGACGTCCTTGAGGACCCAGTCCTCGCCCTCGTAGGCGAACCACACGTGGTCGAACTCGATCCGCTCGCGGAACGAGCCAATCGACTTCGGCGCCGGCGGATCGACGATGCCCGGCTGGGTCTCCAGCAGGCCGAAGATGCGCTCGGCGGCGGCGAACGCGGCCTCGAAGACGTTGAATTGCTCGGCCAGGTCGCGGATCGGGAAGAAGAACCGCCGGGCGTACATGACGAACGCGGTCAGCGTGCCGAAGGTGATGGTCCCGTGAATCAGCCGCCCGCCGCCGCGCCACAGGATCAACGACACGGCCAGCGCGAAGACGAATTCGATCGCGGGGAAGAGGAGCGCGAACAGCACCACCGTCCCCAGCTGCGCGTCCCGGTAGCGCGCGTTGCGCTCGACGAACAGCGCCTGGTTCTTCTTCTCGCGCCCGAACATTTGCACGGTCGCCATGCCGGAGAGGTTTTCCTGGAGAAACGAGTTCATCGCGGCCAGCCGGGTGCGGGTTTGGCGATAATAGACGCGCACGGCGCGGCTGAACCAGAACGTGAACGCCAGGATGGCCGGGAAGCAGAAGAAGATGACCAGCGCCAGCCGCCAGTCGGTCCAGAACAGGATAAGGATGATCCCAACCAACGTCAGCAGGTTGTTGAAAATCGTCGGAATGCCGACGGAGAGGAGATCGTTGAGGGCCGCCACGTCGTTCATGACGCGGGTCAGGAGCCGCCCGACGGGGTTCTTGTCGAAGAAGCGGCAATCCAGCGTTTGCAAGTGCGCGAAGATCTCGTCGCGCATCAGGAGCATGCCGCTCTGGCCGGTCCAGTTGACGAGGTACGTCATCCCCACGTCGAGGAAGTAGCCGCCGGCCACGGTGGCGAGAAACAGGCCGGCCAGGCTGAACAACTGATGGAGGTCGCCGGTGACCATCGGCCCGTCGAAGATGAGTTTGATGATCTGCGGTCCGACGAGGTCCAGGGCCGCGCCGGCCATGGCGATGGCGACGGCCAGCGCGATCCAGTGCGCGAACGGCCGCACGAAGCGCATGAATTTCCGCAGCAAGGGCCACGTGCGGGCGCGCCCCAGCGGTTCTTCCTCTTCCGGCCCCATGCTGTCGGGCCCATGGTGAAACGGCGGCATTACTCGTCTCCTTCAATGTCGGGCGGCGGCGTGGCGGGCGGAGGAACCCGCCAAGTCGTCGTGGCACCCTACTTGCGGTCTTTTTGGCGGATGTGGAGGTCGCGCAGGCGTTTGGCGTCGGCGGCTTTGCCTTTCTTCTCGAGAAGGCCGGCGTAGAAGTCAACGGTCAGGAGGAAGTCCTCTTTCCGGATGCCCAAGGGCTGCTCCAGGATCGTGTCCAGCCGCTGGCGCAGAGGGGCGGCTTCCTCGGGATGGCCGGTCAGCGTGTAGAGCGCGTCCAACGCCACAAGAACTTGGGCGGTTCGCGGGTGGGTCGGCACGACCGAGGCGTCCAGAACCGCCAGCGCCTGCTTGGCCTGGAGCGTGGCGCTGGTCAGGTCGTTCTCCGAAGCCGCGATGTCGGCCAAACCCTTGAGCGAGTCGGCGTAGTCGGGGTGGGTCTGGGTGACGGTTTCCCGGCGCAACCGCATCGCCTGCTCGTATGAGGCGGATGATTCGGCCAGGTCACCGCGGCGGAAATACCACCTTGCCAACACATTTGAAACCGCAGCTGGCAGTGTCCGTTTGCCCTCGCGTATGAGTTCAGCCTCAAGGCCGCCGGCAAGCCTTTGATAATCTTGAATCGCCTTATCCGACACCCCGGAGCGCTCCATAATCCTCCCCAGAACCGAAACTCCCGTGACAAGGTCATCGACCCATGGTGCAATGGAACGGGCATTTGCGCCAATACACTGCTTGACGAGGCCCTCAGCCTCCTCGTCGTTGCCGGAATAGTGAGCCACCATTCCAAGATGCAGCTTCGCGCGGCCCTCGAAATCCGCTCTATGCAAGTCGCGACGCATGCAATGCTGCAATTCCTCTTCAAAGCACTTCTTGGCCTTTCCGAACTCTCCCAGCTCCAGCCAATACCTCCCAAACAACTGGTTCATCCTGTAGGCATAATTCTCAGCATTGTCTCTGTAGCCCTCCTCAAGAAGCCGTCTCTCTTCGACGTTGGATGCCCTGTCGTAGAGAATCTTCTGCACTTTCAGGCTTTCGTCGTGCTTCTCCGATGCCGTCTCAAAGCACCGCAGCGCGTCTTCGTATTGCCCCTGCGCTTGTCGGATTCGCCCTCTCTGCTGATAGAGAACACTCTGATCCAGCAGCGGGGTGATAGAATCAACCGAGTCGGCGGACACGTGTTCGACTGGATATTTCCCGCGAAGATACTGATCCAGGGCTGCGACCGCTTCGGCGTACCTCCCCTGGTTTTCGTATACGGAGGCGAGATGATCGCATGGATACCAAGTGGGATCCCCCTTCCTTCTCAGTTCCTTCCCCGCCATAAGGTAAAACCGTTCCGCTTGCCCGTAGTCTTCAACGTCCTGCGCATCTATGCCCTTCAGCAAATAGGTGTCATAAGCCGAATCGGGATGCAGCCATTTCGCGACCCGCACATAATACATGCAGCCAGAGCAAGGCATTGCCAGAAACCCAATAAGCACATTCAAGAAAATCCTGTAAATAACTCGGACTAACATGCCCAAACCTCCTTGGCCGTTTTCATTGGCCTGAACGTTGTCAATTCCCAAGATCTTGCCGCGGGTTGCACACGCGCGAGTCGACGCAATCGGTGGGCGTGCTTCCGCGTTCGGTGATCCTAAGCCACTTCAGCTGCTCCTCATCCCTGGCCCCAGAGCCGTACTGACATTGGACAGTGCCGGCATCATCCCACGGCTGGAGGCTGTCATACCACCAGCTCAGACCGTTGTCCTGCAGCCAGGCCTTTTCCCCATCGATGCTGTGTTGGTGAACTTGGTTGTTGAATGTGCGGGATGGATTGTCCTTTTGAAAGACCGGCCCACCGACGTTGTATGCCCACCAGTCGTATGTATTGGCAAGACCTTCCCCTTCTTGGAACTTGTGAGCCTCCATGAGGTTGTTTGGGCAGTTCGCAATCTCACTTTGCTGGCCCGGATGAAACCAGCGGCAAGGGTTCCAATCGCGGCCGCCGAATATTGTGCCCACCGGATCCCTTTCCGTGTATACAAAGTGTGTATCCGGAGGAAGGACGAGGTAATCCAGGTAGGCAAAACCCGAACCGAAGACAACGACGTGCAACTGCGTGGCCCAGATGTCGGGATGTAGCACATGGAATCGCCATAGCTCGGGCGCCGTGGTAATGGCCCCCTCGCTATGAGCAAAGTGAATGACATGGTTGTCCTTATGTCCTACGAGAAGACTGCACCATTTGTTGTACAGATGTCGCCCGCATTGCTCCAGTTGCGTTGGGCTAAGAAGTAATAGGACGTTGAATCCGGTCAATTTCACGCATTCGAAAGCGTCCCAATTGAGGCCATGGGTTGGATTCCACATCGGTGTAACGGGGATCTGGTAGGAATCCGCTAGCCGCTGGGCCACCCTGCCACAATCATCGTCGTTGTTCATTATTCCGTTCACGTATGTGGCGGAATAGTACTTCAGGTGGTCTTCTAGGTTTGGCTCACCACGCACCGGCCGTTCTCCACCGCTGACGTAGTCCGCAAAGAGAGGGACGACGACTTCGTTGAACAGGGGCTTTGCGGTGATCTTCCAAAGGCCCCCGGGCACTTTGGCCAATTCGGCGCAGGTGATCTTCGCAGCCTCCGCAGCGCTAACAAGAACCTTCTTGCCGTTCACCTTGCGCAAAACCCACCCGACCTGCCGGGGTAGATCAATGTTTGTCATTGCCGAATAGGCGAAGAGGCGAGCCGTGGCTGGGTCTGAGGCAGGATCTCCATATTTTCCAATCGCATCGGCCAGTATGCCGGACGCCACATCGTCGGCGTTGTCTCCGAACCAATAGTTCGCTTCCTCGCCCAGCTCGTGCGCTAACTCCTCATACCCGTCCGGAATGCGGTTGCGGTTCAGGTCCGTGGCCAGGAGTTGGGGGCCGAGGGGATGGGAGGTCGGGTTGGTGGCGTCGTACTCGTCGTCGGCGGTGCCGAGGACGCCGTCCTCGCCGGCGGGTTCGTAAAGGCCGTCGCCATTGGTGTCCTCGCCGTCGTAGAGCCACAGGCCGAGTTCGCCCATGTCGACCCAGACGGGCGGGCCGTCGCGGTAGCCATCGCCATCGATGTCCTCGCAGCTCAGGGGGCCAGAGGTGATCGGGTCCGCGGTGTAGACCCGGCATTCGATCCGGTCGGCTTTGAGATCACCGGCGGCGTACGGGGCGTAGATGGCCAAGGTGAGCGTCCCGGTCGTCCCCATCGGGCGCGGCGTGTTGGTGATGAACGAGTTGTCCTCCGTGTCCGTCTGTTGGGAGATGTATTGGATGGCGTTGGCGGAGATCCGGCCGATCAGTCCCGGGCGCGAGAACCACGATTCGCGCGGCGCCACCGGACTGTGCCAGCTCTTCTCGGCTAGTTTCTCCCACGCATTGGGCAACGACCACTCGTCGGCCCGGAACACCCCGCCGCGGAAGACCCACAGGCTATAGGGCGCATCGACCTCACTGTCGCGTCCGCCGCGGAAGCGGACCGAGATCTCGCGGATCTTGCGGATGGTCGCGTCGATGGGCATGTGGACAAAGATCACCGTGTCGCGCGGCGGCTGGGAATGCGGAGTGCGGAATGCGGAATGGGGAACACGGAGCGCGGAATGCGGAGTGGGGAACGCGGAGCGCGAAGGTCCATTCTGTCCATTTCGTCCACCTCGTCCATTCTGTTCATTCCGCATTCCGCACTCCGCATTCCGCATTCACCTGGCAATCCCATTCGCCTGCTCGATCTCCT
>JAPLSS010000994.1 GCA_026398515.1 Candidatus Sumerlaeota bacterium
CAGCACGGGTGAAGGCTTCGTCATGCCAAAGGAAACGCAGGAGCAAAAGGATGCGCGGATGCGCTGGTGGCGCGAGGCGCGCTTCGGCATGTTCGTGCACTGGGGGCCGGTCAGCCTGAAGGGAACCGAAATCGGCTGGTCGCGCAACGGGCCGCGTCCCGGCGTGAGAAGTCAGACGTGGCGCAAAGACGGAATTCCCCTCGAGATCTACGACAATCTCTACAAGGAATGGAACCCGACGGAGTTCCACGCGGACAACTGGGTCAAGATCGCCCAAGACGCCGGGATGAAATACCTGGTCTTCACCACCAAGCATCACGACGGGTTCGTGGAGTTCGATTCGGCGCTGACCGACTACAAGATCACCAGCCCGCTCTCGCCCTATGGCAGGGACATCGTCGCGCAACTCGCCGATGCGTGCCACAAGGGCGGCCTGCGCCTCGGCTTCTACTACTCCCCGCCGGACTTTCATCATCCCGACTACCGCACGGAGAACCACGCGCGCTACATTGAATATCTCCACGGCCAGTTGAAGGAGCTGTGCGGCAACTATGGCCCGGTCGACATTATCTGGTTCGATGGGCTCGGCGGCAAAGCGGACGACTGGGATTCCGAGCGGCTGTTCCAGGAAATCCATGCGCTGCAGCCCAACGTGATCATCAACAACCGCGCGGGATTGCCTGGCGATTACGATACGCCCGAGCAGCGGATCGGCGGGTTCCAGATCGAGCGGCCGTGGGAGACCTGCATGACGATCTGCCGGCAGTGGGCGTGGAAGCCCGGCGACACGATGAAGTCCCTCGAGCAGTGCATCCAAACGCTGGTGCGCGTGGTGGGCGGGGATGGCAATTTCCTGTTCAACGTCGGCCCGATGCCCGACGGGCGCATCGAGCCGCGACAGGTCGACCGCCTGCGCGAGATGGGGGAATGGCTGAGGGCGAACGGCGAGAGCGTGTATGGAACGCGCGGCGGGCCGTTCAAGCCGGGCGCGTGGGGGGCTTCGACGCGCCAAGGCAATCGGATCTACGTCCATGTCCTCAAGTGGCCGGAGAGCGGGCTGGTTCTGCCGCCGATCGGGAAGAAGATCGTCAAGAGTTCGCTTCTCTCAGGCGGAGCGGTCGAAGTCAACCAAACGGACGAAGGCATTTCGATCGCGGTAGAGCCGAAGGACCGTCAGCCCCTCGACACCATTGCCGTCTTAGATCTCGATGGACCGGTCGGCGACATCACGCCCGTCGGCGTCAAGGGCTCCGGCGCGCTGTCCAGCGGTAAGAAGGCGACGGCGTCCAATGTGTTTCAGAAGAACAGCCGATTCGCCACCGGGAAAGCGTTCGACGATGATGAAGAGACCCGCTGGGCCACCGATTCAAAAACGCGCGAGGCGTGGCTGGAAGTCGACCTCGGCAAGCCGTGCCTGATCGGCCGGGCGGTGATTCTGGAAGCCTACGCCGGCCGCGTGCAGGAGTTTGAAGTGCAAGCGGGGGTCGACGGGGAATGGAAGACCGTCCATCGCGGAACCACGCTCGGCGAGCGGGCGGCGATTGAGTTCGATCCCGTCACCGCGCAACGCGTGCGGTTGAACATCTTGCGCTCCACCGACGGCCCGACCATTAAAGAGTTTCAACTGTTCAATCCCGCCAAATGATACGAATCACGGATACACACCCACGCAAAACGCCCTCTCTTGCTAACGTGGCGAGAAATGCGGGCTAGCCGCCCGACCCTAGCCGGCAAACCCGGAACCCGTTAAGGTCTCCCGCCATCGCGGGCGAATACCGGTAGCGGTACGCGGAACGGCAGGACACCGGGCAGACGTACCACGAGCCTCCCCGAACAACGCGGTATTCGCCGGACCTCGGCCCCTTTGGATCCGTTGCCGGATCGCTGGAAAACTCTCCATACCAATCGCGGCACCATTCGCAAGCGTTGCCGGCCATATCGTAGAGGCCCCACGCGTTGGGTCTGAAGCTCTTCACCGGGGCCGTGCGCCAAAACCCATCGGAAAAGGGGAACCTGTAACGCCAGGGTTCGCCGCCCGGCCGGGGGGCGGCATCGGCTGCGTTGAGATAGCCCTGTCCTTCTTCGGCGCGGTCGCCCCAGAAGAACTGCGTCGTCGATCCAGCCCGGCAGGCGTATTC
>JAPLSS010000879.1 GCA_026398515.1 Candidatus Sumerlaeota bacterium
CCAAGTGCATCCGCATCCGCTGGTCGGGCGCGCGCATCCTCAATCGCAAGCGCGCCGCCGAGTGGAGCGGGTCGCTGACCGTGGCGGGCAACCGGATCGAAGACGTTCGGGGCTTCGCGTTCGACTCCGCCGGGGAAGGCATCGTCAGCTGGGATGAGCGCGGCGTGCGCTGGGAGAGTGTGACTACCGGCGACGAGGACGGGCTGCTGCTGGCGTTCGAGCGCTCCGACCGCGGAATCCTGGAGTTCCGGACCCCGACCGCCTCTTGCCGCGTCGATCTTGTCTCGTTGCGCGAAGCGCCGTTCATCCACTCCGTGGGGGGAGTCGACCAGCAAGTCGTCTTCGAACTGGCCCCGCGCGAGGAGGCCGCGCCGCTGGACCTGGAATGGAAAACATCGGTTGTCCTTCGCCGGGAAGACGCCCTCGCCGGCGCCATCCCCCTCCACCTCCGCATCGTCCAGATTGATGGGCATCGGGCGTGGACCAGCCCGTGGTTTGTGGAGGTGTGACGCAGCTCGCGCCACGAGAACGGCTGACCCGTTTTCTACGACGAAGGTCTTGACAGAGACGTATATGCTCTCATAGATTATACGTCATGAACACGAAGCTCACATTGCGAATGGAAGAAGCCCTCGTCATAAAGGCAAAGAACGAGGCGAAACGTCGCGGCAAGTCCGTCTCCCGGATCTTCGCTGAATTCATCGACTCGCTGGGGCAGCAGCCTTCCAGGCAAGGAGCGCTGTCCCCCATCACCGCCTCGCTTGTCGGCATTTTGAAAGGCCGTCGCGTCTCGGAACAGGCTTATAAGAGGCATCTCCGGGAGAAATGGCTTTGAAGGTCCTCCTCGACACAAACGTCGTGTTGGACGTTCTCTTGGCGCGGGAGCCTTTTGTCGGCGCGGCGGCGGAGATATTCGATCTGGCCGAGCAATCGCGTATTGAAGGTTTTCTCTGCGCTACAACCGTTACGACGCTGGACTATCTTCTCTCCCAGTCGTTCCGCGCAGGAGATGCGCGCCAAGCCTTGTGGCGGCTCCTCAGCCTCTTTGAAATCGCCCCCGTCAACCGTTCAGTGATCGAACGCGCGTTGCGCAGCAAGATGGCTGACTTTGAGGATGCGGTTCTGGCTGAGGCCGGCCGTTTGGCGGGAGTCGACGCCATTATCACGCGGAACACAAAGGACTTCCTGTCCGCGTCCCTGAAGACCCTTGATCCTACACAGTTCCTGGCGCAGTGGCGGGCGTGACGCATCCGAATCCAATGAAGCGGCTCAATGTCCCCAGGACCAGCGTACAGACTCGGGTTCGCCAAACGCACGCTTCAGATCATCTTCGCTCAAGGGGAATCGAACGGGTTGCGAATTCGCTTGTGAGATCTTAAACGGACACTGCACGGAAGAAGACCTTGTGTGCCTTGCGCAAAACTGCAGGCGCATGGATGGCATTCGGCATGGAAGGGAGAATCGTCGATGACGCGCCATGAGCTGCGCATTCGCGGGGCCGCGTTTCTGTTGGCCGCGTTCGTGGGACTCGCCATCCCGGGGCGCGCCGCGGAGGCGCCGGTGAAAGTGGACAAGGAATTGGCGGGGGCCGCGCCCGCCGCGCCCGGCAAGGTCCCAGCCCGCCTCGAACAGAACCGCATCCTTGTCGGCCAACTCATGGTCGCCTTCCGCGCGGCGAAGAACCTGCTCAAGCCCGACGATCCGCGCAAGCCCGCGATGGAGGCCTTGGAGACCCAGGGCCGCGCGGTGTACATGGCGGGGAAGACGGGCGAAGTGCGGCGCATGCTCTACCGCGCCTTGGCCACGCTCGGCGGGCTGCCCTGGACGGCGCGCGACGACTACTGGCGCTCCCTGGTCCTGCGCACCGACATGGCCGTGACGGATGCCTCGCATCCCCTCATCGCGCGCCTGGAGCAAATCTATCCGACGACTTACACGCTGCACGCTCCGTTGAAGGCCCGCGCCTCCCTCGTGGGCGCCGCGCCCGCCGGGCAGAAGCCGGCCGCGGCGAAAGTGGTGAAGGACCTGGGGACCTTCGAGGCGCTGCCCTCCGATCTCATCGACGAGCCGTTCACCTTCGCCGCCGACCTGCGGGACGTCGCGGAAGGAAACTACCTTTTGGGAATGGACATAACCGAGGGGGATGCGGCGCTGACGCGGCTGACCCTGCCGATTTGCCTCGTGCCGGGGATGGCCTCCGCCGAGGAGGACGCCGAGCGGCGCTTGAAAGCCCTCGACGGCCATGACGGCGCCAAGGCCACCATCCGCTATCCCTTCGACTTCGCGCTCCATGTCAACCTCGGCCAGCAAGACCCGACGGGATTCGACTTCGTCGCGGCGATGAAGCGCTCCAGCGACGTGCTGGCCGCGTTGGAGGCGGGACGCGACCCCACGGTCGGCGCCGTCGGCGAACAGGACCGCCATTACTTCTTCAAGGAAGCCGGCGAAATCATGCCCTACCGGCTCTACGTGCCGAAGTCGTACGACGGCTCACGTCCGTATCCCTTGATCGTCGCCCTGCACGGCATGGGCGGAACGGAACGGACGATGATCCCGGTGGCCGGCGGCGACATGGCGAAACTGGCCGAATCGCATGGCTACATCGTCGCCTCGCCCCTGGGCTATCGCCGCGACGGCGGGTATGGGCGGCGGCTGGGCGACATCACCGATCCGCTTCTCGAACACAACACCCGCTTGAGCGAGATGGACGTGATGAACGTCCTGGCGCTGGTCCGCTCCGAGTTCAAGATCGACGACAACCGCATCTATCTCATGGGCCACTCGATGGGCGGCGGCGGGACGTGGCGGATGGGCGCGGACCACCCCGAGATTTGGGCGGCGCTGGCGCCGATCTCCGCCGGCGTGACCAGCGCCGAGATCTCGCCGGAGGCGATCCGGCAGATCCCGGTCTTGGTCTCCCACGGCGACTCCGACCCCGTCGCGCCCGTCGCCTCGGCGCGTTCGATGGTCGCGAAGATGAAGGAACTCGGAATGACCTACGAGTACTTCGAAAAGCCCGGCGGCACCCACGCGATGGTCCAGCCGAGTTTGCCGAAGGTGTTTGACTTCTTTGACAAACACCACAAGGGCGGGAAGTAGCGCAAGCGGCGAGTGGCACAGACTCTCGGAGTCGGGGTGGAAGGGCCGAAAAAGCGCGCAACCGAGTCATGTGGCTCGGCGGGATGAAAAAGACAAGGCAGACGAATGGTCGACAACCGCCTGCCGGAAACGCCATGCGGCCATGCCCTGCCCGAGCGCTCGGTCATCGGTAGCGAGCCCAGTTCTCTGTCGCGTCGTCGCTTTGCCGTTGAACCGTGATGTCCGCCGGAGCCGCCACGCTTTCCTCTGAAGTCGAGGGAAAGCCACCAGGCCGATATTCGATATCCTCATACCCTTTCCCTGCGAACACAAAAAGTGAGCGACTGGCGAGCCGCGCAGCGGGTCGCCAGTTCGCTCCACTGCATGGTTGGGCGAGGCGGTCACAACTGCAACTCCATAAACACCGTGTCTCGCAACGGCGTCTCATAATAGGCTGCGCAGCGCACAAATCCAAGCGCCTCGTAAAGCCGAATGGCAGCTTGCATGGAAGGCAAAGTATCCAGCCTCATCGTCCGGTACCCGATGACGCGTGCCTGTGCAACAATCCGCTCCGCGAGCAGCTTGCCAAAGCCCTGCCCGCGAAAACCTGAGCGCACAAACAGCCGCTTCATCTCGCAGCGAGTGTCATCCAGCGGTCGCAAGGCGACACAACCTGCGGCCTCGCCACTCGCCAACGCGAGCAGCAGTCGGCCACGCGGTGGCCCGTACACTCCGGGCAGACCGGCCAGCTCGGCGGCGAATCCCTGAAACGACAAGTCAATGCCGAGCCACATCGCGTACTCCTCAAACAATGCCCGCGAAAGACGGATCTGTTCCGGCGTGATTGCTTGGCAGATCTTCATGCACATCGCGATGTCGCCCAACGATAGAAGTCAGCGACGGCGGGCTTGCCCGCCGTTCGCTGGACTGGATGGTTCGGCGGTCGCTCAACCCTTGTCGGCCCATTCGGGCATGGCGCGCATGTAGAGATCGGCTCTCTTCAGGGACGTGCTCTCGTCCAGGTTGGGCTGCCAACTCCGGAACCACTGCGCGATGCCACGCTGGATGTCGGCCCGCGGTTTGAGTTGGCCCCGACCGTCGCAGCAGCCCTTGCAGTAGATATCCGACTGGCCCTTGAAGTCACCAACAAGCGGCGCTCCGCACGCATAGCAAACAGTCGCCATATCCCATCTCCTTTCTTCTCTCTGATTGTTTTGCCGAACAACAGGGATCACGCGGCGGCGGTCCCTGACGCTTCCACTTCAACACGCACGCAAGCCGCCACTCGCGTGCATCCCCTTGTCAACGGTTGTTGTCCTTTCCGTCCGCGTACATGTCCATGACAGGGCGATTCCCGCGGCGTGAATTGCAGTGAAGGCAAGACGTCGTCAGGTTGTCGAAGGAATTGTCCCCGCCTGCCGACGCGGGTTGAATGTGATCCAGTGTCGCTGTGAATCGCGTGAGTTGCTTGCCGCAATAGTGACACTTGTACCCGTCCCGTTCGAAGACCTTAAGGCGGTTCTCACGAACGTTGTAGTAGTCAAGTTCGCGTGGCTCATCAACAGGCTGAATTCCCCGTTCCTTGTCTTGAGCCATGAGTTCCTGGCAGATCGCGATTTCCTCCGGGAGGTTTACTTTGTAGAGCGTCCCATTGCGCGTTGTGTCGCCCACCTTGGCGATGACGTTCTTGTCCTCAAGTGCGGCCAAAGTGTCCTGAACAGTTGCGTAGCTCAGAGTTGCGGATTGACCGCTACTCGACGTGATTACGCCCTGCCGCATCCCTTTTGTGCTGGCGCGAACAAATTGCTGGCCCGTAGCCAGAATGGAATTGCGGAACAGATGCCAGTAAATCGCCGACTCGTATGGACGCAGCAGAGGTTGTAGGTAATCAACGATCGAAGAGACAATCGCGGGCAACTCCAGTGCGTCAAAGTTGTGCGCGAAAAGGGCGTGCTCATCCGACGTTGCGGCGGTCGCAAGCTCGTCCAAGAGCGAGCGTATCTGCTGGATCTTGTCCGTGGTATCGCTCATCGGATGAACTCACACCGTTAACAATGATTAGACTGATCCGCATAAGATGCGGAGTTCTGATTTCCTGTCCGTATAAGATGCCGTCGATTTCTCGAGGACATACAGGATAAGCCATGGAACCTCAGTCGCTTGGGGTTCATGCGTCCATTTATCGCGGCATTTTATGCGGATCGGCATAATATCTCTCTTCGCTGGCCTCAAAGCCCGTCCACCGGACTGCGAACTCCAGCGGGTCGCGAAGCCGCTTCAGGAGTTTCGGCTTCGGCGCGGCGCGCGGTTGCGCCGGGGAGGGAACGGCGGTCGAGGCATCCATGGGCGCGTCTCCAGCGTCCTCAGGGCCCTGAGTCCTAGTAGAGCGGCGGCCGAAAATGGACATCCAACGACAACTTCGAGGTGGATATTGCTGTTTTCCGTCTGACTTCACAAGGCTTTTTTCCGTTGACACGGATGCGGGGCGCCCTCTCGAATTCCAGCGCTGAGATGAAACTCTGAAACCGGCCGGAAAAACACGAGGCCGACCCCACCCCAACCCTCCTCGCAAGCCTGAGCATTACCCACATCTTCTGGCCGCTGGCCGTCTTCAGCCCCGTAGGGGCGTTTGCATGTAGCCGGGGGTGACCGAAGGGAACCCCCGGACTGTTTGCGAATATCCCCAAGCCCCAACGGGGCGCCTGATCTTTGGCCATGGGTATTCATTCGCCCCATCGGGGACGCAGTAGCCGTGATGAAAAATGCGCCCAGTCGAGGTCCTCACCCGCGATCCCGAATTGGTTCAGGGCTTGGCCGTCGCGATGGTCAAGAACGACTTCGGAGCGACAACCTGGCCGCCGTCCATCGGGAACGGCTCGTTGCCGAAGTTGACGATGACCCGCAGGCCCGAGGAGAAGTCGCTTTCCTGGACCTTGCGATCCGGCGTCAGCCATTTGTGATCAGTCATTTCATCGTAGCCGACTTTGTTGAAGACCTCGCCGCAGACGTTCTTGTAGCTTTCGACGAACCGGTCCTTGTATTCCTTCCACAATCCCGGCTTGAGGTCCCAGAGCGGCATCGTCCCATAGAGGCAATTGAACAGGTCGTGCTTCCACCACAGCGTCTCGTTCTTGTGGTTCTCCGTGCGCCAGTGCCACGTCGAGACGATGCAGTCATGGAAGACCAGCTCGTTCAACGGAAGCCGGTAGTATTCGTTGAGGCCGTATCTCGTCAGGATGGGATCGATGGGCCAGTCGATCCAGCCTTTGCTGGCCGACTCGCTGCCGCCGGTGAAGCCCGACATGGTCATCGTGCCTTCGTTGTAATGCAGGTAGGGGATCATGAAGGCGGCCAGGTTCTCGCCGCCGATGACCAAGCCCAGGTCGTCGACCAACATGCGGGCGAAGTCGACCCGCCCCTTCACCGTTGTCTCCCGATTGCTCGGCGGCAGGCCCGGCATATAGGCCTCGACGAGCGGGCGCGCGGGCAGCGTGTCGTAGAATCGCGCCTTCATCGGATGCTCTTGTAGATCCGCGCGCACCTCGTCCCGCGCGACGTCGATCACCCACGGATAGTAGACGTTGGGCTTGCCGTTGGGCGAGGCGTAGACGGAGCCGTCCTTGTTGCGGAGCGTCAGGCGGTCGATTGTCTCCTGGCTCCACGTTGGCTTCATCACCGTGTAGTTGTCATAGACCAGCGGAAGGAAGCCTGCTTTGGCGCCGGCGGCAATCATCCCGTCCGCGTCGGAATGACTCTCGGGCGAATCGTGGTAATCGTCCTGGAAGAAACACAGAAGCGCCTTGGCGATGCCGGCCTGCTTGAGTTCGCGGACGAACTCGGGGGACAGGATGGGATTGGCGGGCCTCTTCTCCGACGCGTCGCTTCCCACTCGCCTTGTGTTCCTCTTGCCCGCTTCATCGCCCTTCAGGTCCGCGACCCGCCACGGCTCGTCGCGAAAAAGCCAGATGTCCACCGCGCCGATCAACTGGTCGACTTGCGGCAGCTTCTCCCGCTTCTGCTTCAACGTGATCCAGGGCGTGTTCTCCATGCAATAGCGGCGGACGCGCTTAGCCAGCGGCACGTAGTTTCCGTCGGCTGAGAAATGATAGATCAACTTGCGGTCGTAGGCGAACGTGTCCATCGACGGCGCCCAGACGAACGAGCCGACGAAGCGTTGCGGACCGTCAAGCAGCCGCAGCGAGAGCCGCGCGTCCCACGTCGTGACGTTGATCGTCGCCACGCCGCTCTTAAGGTCCGTTGTTCCAAACCAGTTCTTCATTTGATCCGAGCCGTCGGCGCCCCACGCGTTGCCCCACTCGTTTTCGCGGCTTTCCTTCTTGAGACTCTGGAAGATGATCGGATCTTCGACGGGCAGGATGATCCCCTCGCGCATGTTCAGGAGATGCCAATCGCGCTTGGGAGTGACTTCGAAGGGGTGGGGGAAGGCAAGTTCCCCGTCGAGCGGCGTCTTCGGATCGGCCGACAGAGTCGACAACAGGTCGCCCGCCTCCGGCCCGAACTCCAGCGTCCAGACGGCTTCGATCGGCCCCTTGAGAGCGGCGACAAGGCGGTTGGACTCTGTCTTAATCGAATCGACATGGAACGCCGGATCGCCGGGCGGAACGAACTGGCGGTAGACGCGCCCGCAGCGTTTGTCGATCACGGTCAGCGTGGCGTCGTCGCGCTGGATCTCAACCACAAGGTTTTCGTTCTCCATTCGCGGCGGGTCAGCCGCCGCTCCGTGGGAGGCGACGCACAGCCACAAGGGCAGGCCGGTGATAAGGGGGTGCATACTCATAGTCCTTTCCATTCTCATGGCTCGATCACGAGGAAGGACCGCGGCTCGACCCGCCGGCCTCCCTCCATGGCGTACGGCTCGTCGCCGAAGTTGGCCACCACCGCCACGCCCGAACTCCACGTGGTCCGCTGGACGCGGCGGTCGGGCGTCAGGTAGTCGTGAGAGAGCATTTCGTCCCAGCCGACGCGGGCGTGCCAACCGCAGACCTGGCGATAGGATTGCGTCATTCGCTCGCGGTTGTCGTCCCAAATCTCGCGGTCGATGAACCACATGGGCCGCGTGCCGTAGAGGACGTTGAACAGGTCGGCCTTCCACCACAGGTCGCGAATCTTCATGTTGCTCCAGCGCCAGTGGTAGGTGGTGGACACCGAGTCGTGGTAGACCAATTCGAGCAAGGGGGCGCGGTGCGCCTCGTTCAGCCCGTAGTTGAGCACGATCTCGCCCGGCGCCACGGGGACCAGTTTGAAGTCCTTGGCCGGGCGCTGAGTCCTCCCCGCGGCTTGGGATTCGGCCTGAGGCTCGGCTTTCGGTTCGGCCTTGCGCCGGGCCTTGCGCGCGGCCGGCGCCGAGGCGCTGGTCTCCTCCCAGACGGTCGAACGCAGGCCCTTGTCGATGAAGCGGTGCAGGGTCATCGGGCCTTCCAGGTAGTCGGTCTGATCGAAGGCGTAGTCGATGCCGTCTTCGGAGCCCGTCACCTGGTGGAACATCCGAGAGCCCAGGGCCATGATCTGACGGCGATAAAGGGCGTCCTGCTCGCGCGAGCAGGGGTGGGCGGGGTCCCAGCACTCGCGCAGGCGCTGCGAGAGAAGGGTGTCCATGAATTGCACGTCGTAGCGGACTTGGGCCAGGTCGGCGGGCTGCTGGAGCAGGGCGCGTTCGAAGGCCTGGCGGCCGCACGTCAGGACCTTGCGCGGGTCGCGTTGGAGGAACGAGCCGTCGGGCAGCTTGGCGGCGTCCAGGTCGGCGCGATAACTCCACTCCTCCTTGCCCGTCAAATTATAGTTGTCGTAGCGGCCGAGCAGGTAGCCGTGGCGGTGGGCTTCCTCCAGCAGGGCGCGGGCGGCCTCGTCTTCGACGCGATTCGCAAGCATGATCGTCGCGCGCTCGACGCCGGCCGCGCTCAGTTCCTGGAGGAACTCGGGGGAAACCAGGTCCCCGTTGGGCCAGATCTGGGGCGAGCCGATGAAGCGTTCGAGCGCGGGGTTGACTTGGGCCTTCTCGCGCAGCGACCGGAAGCGCCCCAGCCCCATGACGTGCTCGCGGTAGCGTTTGGCCAGGGCGACGTGGCCGCCTTGCGCCGCGAAACACCAGCGGACCTGGCGCGGATAACGCCATTCGCCGAAGGAGGCGACCCACTCCAACTGGCCGGCCAGGGCGTCGTCGACCCATTTCAGGCGCAGGTCGACGTCGAACGGCGTCTCGACGATCGTCAGGACGCCGGCCCCTTTGTTGACGAAGCCGAACCAGGGCATGCTCAGGCCGCCTGGGGGCCAGCCGGCCAGGCTGAACAGGTCTTCGGCGAAATCGAGGGGCTTCGGATCGTCCAGCTTGAGCAGGATCCCTTCCTGGTACGGCAGCGCCAGTTCGCCCGTGGCTCGCGGCGCGGTGAAGGAATACGGATACGCGATCGCCTTCTCCATCGGCAGCGGCTGGGGGGCGTAGAGAGTGAGCAGCACGTCGCTCGCCGCGTCGGGAAGGATGAGGCTCATGCGCAACGGCGCGGCGCCCGCCAGGTCGGCGACGAGCTCCTGATGCCCGGGCCCGCGGCGAAGCTCGGACGCATCGACGCGGAAGGCGTCGCCCGATATGACCTGCCGCCAATCGATCCCGGCCCGAAGGTCGCGGACCTCGAGGGCGGCGGTCGCCGGGTCGAGAGTTATGCTCAGTTGGTCGTTGCGCATGGTCGTTGCCGCCTTGTCAGCCTCGGCCGCGGAGGCCATGGAGTGAAGATACACGAAGAACGCCAGAGCGCCCGCAAGAACGAAACGCGCGCCTGCGGTCCGCCGCATCGTCCGCGATGGCGATGAGATTCGATGTCGCCTCATATTCCTCTCCATTCCCTTGAGCGTCTTCGTCCTGCCGTCTCGTCTGGACGTCCTATTCCGCATCCACGGGGAACACTTCTGAGTAATACGAGAACTCCGACTCGCCCATCTTCTCGTAGAGCTTCGGGCAATCGTGACCCACTTTGGGCACAGTGATCAATGTGTGATGGATGCTCAACGCATCCAACGTATCATGCAATTCCTTGGTACGAGCCACCGTCGGCGGCTTGTCGCCCGTGCCGACGATCAGGCGAATCCGGGTTCCTTCCCGGAAGAGGTCGGTGTTTTTCTCGGCGAGTTGAAACGGATCATTGTCTTTGAAGTACTCCACATTTCCCTGGTACGGCCCGTACTGCCAGACCTTGCTCGACCGGAACTCGATGCCGGGTCCGATGGGGGCATGGGAGATCCCCGTAACGGATCCAAACACGCGGGGATACTTGAATCCAAGATGCAGCGCGCCAAATCCTCCCATCGAAAAGCCCTCGATGGCCCGCGTCTCTCGCGTGCCAACGGTCCGATAGGTCTGATCAATGTGCGGAATCAGCTCCTGGATAATCACGGATTCGACCGGCTTCGACCCGTCGATAAAGTCACTATAGAGGCTGCCGTCGACTCCGTTGACCAAGACGATGATCGTCTCCGGCGCCTTCTTCGCGCGAATGGCCTGGTCCATGCCGTCCACAAAATACGAGCCCGTGCGCTGGCTTCCGCCTCCGCCATGGAGCCAGTAGATCACCGGATAGCGTCTCGCCGGCTCGGATTCGTACGTCGGCGGAAGGTAGATAAGATAGCTATACTCGCTCTTGGCGAGCTCACTTCTGAACTTGCCGTAATGCGTCCCGCTGGGTTCGGATGTGTCGAGGTCGAGCCATTCCAATTTCAGGTTGTACTGTGGCGTTCTGACCGGGGCCGCGGGTCTCGCGGACTCGGCGCCGGCGCCTATGGGATTCTTCCTGAAGTTCTTTCGGATAAAGGCCACGGCGCGCGCCGCCGCCTCCTCGGTCTCGGGGATCATGGGGTGTTCGACTTGAAAGCCATGCGGGCCATTTTCCGGATAATAGGTCTGAACGGTCTTTCCAAGCTCCTTGAGCTTCTCCCCATAGGGCTGAATGACATGGTAATTGTCGTCGTTCTGCCCGCATATCAGCAACACCGGCGTTTCGATCTTGTCCATTTCCGCAAGAGGAGACTCATAGCCGAACTGCTTCGGGTTTTTGACAATTTCCGCGATGGGAGCTTTGAACTCCTTTTCCAAGAGGGCGACAAACCCGGGGAGCATTTTGTGCACGTGCGCATTTTCCTCTTCCAGTTTGACCGGGTCGTTCGCGATCTCCAATAAGTTCAGGACCGCCGGAGCGGCCAGCACCGCGCAACTGACCCGGGCGCGGGCGGCCACCCGGGCCATGATATGCCCGCCATGGCTGCAGCCCATCACCGCCACGCGGCTCGAATCCACATAGGGCAATTCCTTGGCATACTCGATGGCAGCGATCGTGTCCTGCCATTCGACGGGCAACAGGTTGGAGTCGGGACGGAATTCGATCGCGTAAACCGCCCACCCCTCGGCGAGGAACTGGCTCGTGGGGTACGTTAAGTGGCCATGTTTGTAAGCTCCCTGTCCGTCGGGCGACGCTCCGCCGCCATGAAGCAGCACGATGACGGGAAACGGGCCATCGCCCGCGGGTTTTCGAATATACGCAGGGATTTCCATTCCGTCCTCGCCGTGAAA
>JAPLSS010000676.1 GCA_026398515.1 Candidatus Sumerlaeota bacterium
ACAATCACCCCGAGCAATCGGCCCGCGTCCAGGCCTGTGTCGACCTCTGGGGAAGCGCCGGGCCGTTTCTCGACCGCGTGGGGCCGGGCGACCCGCCCATGCTCATCATCCACGGAACGGAAGACCGTTTGGTCCCCTTCGCCCACGCCACCGAACTGCGCGACAAATACGCCGAGGCCGGCCTGCCCTGCGTTTTCCATGCGCTTGAGGGCGCAGGCCATGCCCCGTGGAACAAAGAGTTCGACCCCATCCGACAGTGGTCGACGGAATTCCTCGCCGAACATTTGACGTCCGCCTCCCCGGCGCCCGCCCGTCATTGAGGAGTCTCGGTCCGGCCCGGCCCAAGAGCCTTTCCCCGATGGAGGAAACGATGAGACCGAAGACATTCACGACATCGGTTGCAGGATTCTGGCTGATGGCGACACTGGCGGCCACGGCGGCTGAAGGAGTCGTCAACGAAGGCTTCGACGTCGAACTGAAAACCGCCAAGCAGCCCATCTACGTCGTGCGCGACGACGCGGACCAGTTCTGGCTCGAATGGCTTCAACGCAAGGGCTACATCAAGGACTACGCCGTCGTTGACGATTGGACCGCCCTCGCCCGCGCCCACGCCGACTGCGTGCGCGGCGCCGTGGCGCCAGACCCGAATCTCTATCGCGGCAACCTTATCGCGCTCAACGTCGCCGCGTGCGAGGACTTGCTTGTCGCCACTCCAGAGTTGGCCCAGCGCCTTGGCCTGACGGTCAAGATCGATCTGACCGGACGGTTCCCGACTTACGTGGAAGCGATGCGTTGGCTGTGGACGCAATACGGCGCCAAGATCAATCCCTTCCTCGCGGACTATCTCGCCCCCGAGCGCGCGCGGAAGGGCGCGGGGACCGTCGACTACTCCGTCCAACAACGCGCCCTGATGATGTGGCCGCCCAGCGACGCCGAAGCGAACCGCCCAGGCGTCGATCCGGTCGCCGACCTTAAGACGATCGCCGACATTCTCTCGCACATGGCGCCCGACGGCGTCGCCATCGGCTGGCCCGGCGGCGCCAAAATCGACGGCCGGCAGGGCGGTTTGCGGGAGGTCCTCGGCGTCGACCTGGTCAGCCTCTACGGCAAGGGAATCGTCGCCTGCGGCGGCGTGGGCAATCTGTCGCTGTTGAGCGGCGTGCGCACGCCCCCGTTGAAGCAGCGCCCCCAGCCTCCCGCCCCGCCCCTGGAGCGCGACCGAATCTACGTCGCGCCCGTGGTCACCGACGGCAACAACATCACGCTGTATACGCGCTACTACCGGGACCACTACTATTCCAATGGCGCCGTGACGCGCATGCCGATGTCGTTCACCATCTCGCCCATGGCGCTCGACCTCATGCCCGCCATCGTCGAATGGTATTACGAGCAGGACGCGATGAACGTCGAGTTCATCGCGGCGTGTTCGGGCGCCACGTACATCCGCACGCCGGCCTACTGCAAGGCCTACGCCGCCGGCGCCGCGGGCTGGGCGAACTACCTGGACTGGACG